>NZ_JAVHLH010000023.1:0-16102 GCF_031082345.1 Brevundimonas sp.
GTCGGCTGGCGCCCGGTCCAGAGCCGGCTTACCACTCATCCGCCCCTCCGGGGCACCTTCTCCCCCAAGGGGAGAAGGGACCATGACGGTTACCGCCCGTAGGCCGGCGGCATCGCGCCTTCGCCGCCGGAGGCGTAGCGGTCGCGCAGCAGGAACTGGCGGCTGGTCAGGGCCTGTTCGGCGCCGCCGATGAAGATGGTCTCAGCGAGGCTGAGGGGCTCCAGCGGGTCGCCGGACCAGATGACCACGTCGGCGGCGGCGCCGGGGCGCAGCTCGCCGAACTGGCCGGCCATGCCGAAGATGCGGGCCGGATTGACCGTGATCGCCTCGATCGCCGACTCATAGGACAGGCCGTGAGAGACGGCGTTGCCGGCGTTGTAGCGAGTCTCGCGGGCGCGGTGGATCGAGCCTTCGTTGCCCTTGATGGCGATGGTCACCCCGGCCGCGTCGAGGGCGGCGGCGTTCTGCATCCGCGCCGCCCGGGTCTCGAGATTGCCGGGCAGGTTGGAGATCGGATTGAGCAGCACCGGCACGTTCGCGGCGGCGATCTGGCCGGCCACCAGCCAGCCCTCCTCGGCCCCGTCGAGGATGATCCTGACCCCCTCCTCCCGCGCCAGGCGCAGCACCTGCTGGATGTCGGCGGCGCGGCGCACGGTGACGATCAGGGGCATGGTCCCGTTGGCGACCGGGATCAGGGCCTCGAGGTCGGCGCGCGACAGGCTGAGGTCGCGCAGGCCGGCGCGGTCGTAGGCGGCCTTGTTGCGGGCGTAGAGGCGGACCTCGGCGAGGGTCTCCTTGAACTGGGTGAACTGGGCCCCGCGGGCGCCGCCGGCGACCCCGGCCCCGGCCTCGCCGAACGGGGCGACCATGGCCACGCGCGCCTTGACGAGGATGTCGGTTCCCTCGGCGAGGTGGATGACGGCGGCCTGGCCGGCGAACAGGCTGGGCGACTGGAAGCCGCCGTCGCCGACGCCGGCGAAGTCCGAGTCGTCGTGGGCGTGGGCCCCGCCCCCGCCGCCCGGATGGTTGGGGACGACGACGGCGCGGGTGATGCCGCCGAGGCGGGCCACCGGCAGGGTGAAGGACCACGGATCGAGGCCGTAGGAGACGTCGAACGAGGCGCTGATGGTGTTGGCGCCGTTGCGCAGGTCGTCGGAGCCGCCGACGGAGGAGATCTCGGAGCCGCCGAGGCCGGCGTCGACGGCGACGAAGCCGGGCGTGACGACCTTGCCGCGGGCGTCGATGACCCGGGCCCCCGAGGGGGCGGCGCCGGTCCCGACCGAGACCACGCGGCCGTCGCGGATGACGACAGTGCCGTTCTCGATGACGGAGGTACCGGTCAGGACGCGGCCGCCGGTGATGGCGGTCAGGGACTGGGCGAGGGCGGGGCTGGCGAGCGCGGCCAGGCAGGCGGCGCCGAGGATGAGGCTCTTGAGGCGCATCAGCGGGCTCCCTGGGCGACGTCGGCGGCGGACAGGCCGTAGCCGGGCTGGCCGAGCTCGAAATCGGAGACCGGCTGATAGGCGGGGTTGAAGCGGTCGAAGGCGAGGCCGCCGTCGATGAAGACCTGGTCGGCGCGGGCGTAGACGCTGAACGGATTGGCGCTCCAGATGACCACGTCGGCGCGCTTGCCGGCCTCGAGCGAGCCGGTCTGGTCAGCGATGCCGAGCGACCGGGCCGGGTTGAGGGTGATCCAGCTGATGGCCCGCTCCTCGGAGATGTCCATGCCGATGCGGCGGCCGGCGGCGAGGGCGGCGGCGGCCTCCTGGTTGAGGCGCTGGGTCAGTTCGGCGTCGTCGGAGTGGATGACGGCGCAGGAGCCTTCCGGCGCGTCGACGAGGGCGGCGTTGGCCTCGACCCCGTCGAGGGCCTCCATCTTGAAGCCCCACCAGCCGGTCCACATGTCGGCGCAGATGCCCTCGCGGGCCAGCAGCGGCGCGACCTTGTAGGCCTCGATGGCGTGGTGGAAGGCGGTGATCTTGTAGCCGAATTCCTTGGCGATATCGATCATCACCGCCATCTCGTCGGCGCGGTAGCAGTGGTTCTGGATCAGGATCGAGCCGTCGAGCACGCCGACCAGGGTCTCCATCTGCAGGTTGCGGGTCGGGGGCGAGCCCTCGCCGTCCTCGCGCCACTTGTCCCATTTGGCCTTGTACTCGCGGGCGGCGATGAAGGCGGCGCGGTAGCCGGCGACATTGCCCATGCCGGTGGCGGGCGAAGAGTTGCGGCCGCCGTAGACGCGCGACGGGTTCTCGCCGCAGGCCATCTTCAGGCCATAGGGGGCGTCGGGCATCTTCATGCCCTGCATGGTCACCGAGGGGATGTTGCGGACGGTGACGCCGCGGCCGCCGAACAGGTTGGCCGAGCCGGGCAGGATCTGGAGGGTGGTGACGCCGCCGGCGCGGGCGGCGTTGAAGCCGGGGTCCTGGGGCCAGATCGAATGCTCGGCCCAGACCTGGGCGGTGTTGGGATTGGTGGCCTCGTTGCCGTCGCTCATCCCCGAAACGCCGGGCGAGGGATAGACGCCGAGGTGGCTGTGGGTGTCGATGACGCCCGGGGTGACGAAGCGGCCGGCGGCGTCGACGCGGCGGTGGCCGGCCGGGATGGGGGTCGAGGCCCCGCCGACGGCGGCGATCCGGCCGTCGGTGACCACGACCACGCCGTTCTCGATGCGCTGTCCGGCGCCGGTGAAGACCGTGGCCCCGACGATGGCCATGTTCGCGCGCGGCAGGCCGCGATAGGTCGAGGGGAAGGGATCGGGGTTGGCGGCGGCGTCGAGGCCCATGGCCAGGGGCTTGCGGGCCTCGCTGTCGCCGGCGGAGGCGGCGTCGCCGTTCGATCCGTTGTCGCCGGTGGTGGCGCAGGCGGTCAGGGCCACGCAGGCCAGGGCGGCGAGGCTGGCGCCCCGCAGGCGTTGAAGTCTCATCGAAGCATCCCCCTGATGCGCTGTCGGCGCCGGTCGGGACGATTACAAAGGCTTCGCCCGCGCCGCGACAAGGCCGGAAACATTACAAGTCGGTAAGGCGGGTCCGGAGCTCGTCGGGGGACAGGTCGGCGACGCTGATCATCTTGGTGCGCGACTGGCCGCCGCGGTCGAGCGTGACCGAGGATTTCGGCACGCCGAGAGTTTTCGCGAGCAGCTTGATCAGGGCGACATTGGCCTCGCCCTCGACCGGGCGGGCGCGGACGCGGACCTTGAGGACGGGGCGGCCGTCGGCGTCGACGTCCCAGCCGTCGATGCGGTCGGAAGCGGCGCCGGGGGTGAGGCGGACGGGGAGGTTGGCCATGGCGAATGAGAGAGCAGCTGCGGACAGGCGCGGCGGAGAAAGTTTGGTGGCGCACGGCCTTGCATTATAGGTGCTAGCTCGAACCTAGCGATTTCGGATGCAAGAATTTGAAGTGCTCTCGCGGTGAAGCCAATCCAAGCGCGGCAACGCGAACAAAGCTGTTCGCCGACTCTGCGGGCTATTGTCAGAATCCGGCTTGTACGCAGCACTTGTTCGTCGAGACAGCGAAGGACGGACCCATCCACTTCGCTGAAATGGCCCACATCTTCGCAGCGAGCGAGCGGGGACCGAGGTCGAACGCAGACCTGACCGACGCTGAGCGAGGGTCATACGACAACCTCATCCTCCTTTGCGCCAACTGTCACACGGCCATCGACAAGGCACCTGACGACTATCCGGACACGTTGATCAGACAATGGAAACTCGAACGGGCGGAACGGCTGGCAGACCTGTTTTCCGTCAAGGCTTATGGCTCCCGTGCCGAAGTTCGTGCGGTTATCGAACCGCTACTAACGGCGAACAGGGTCACATTCGAAACCTACGGTCCAGGCTCCGACGCACGGTTTGATCTTGAGAGTGAGGTGCCCGCCGCTTGGCACCGTAAGGTGCTCGGAAGCATCATCCCGAACAACAAGCGGGTCTTGGCAACTTTGGACAAAAATCGAGGCTTGGCGGCCGGCCGGGAGTTCACAACAATTGAGGCCTTTCGCCAGCACACTGACGACCTTATCGCTCGCCACCTCACGGGTGCAGACGGCGGACAAAGATTCCCTGAGGCAATGGACCGGATGATGGTGGGTGATGCCTGACCACGCAAACTGGCTAGTCGGAGTCCTGCCTCAGCATGCAGAAGTCACACGCCTCGAACGTCTCGGGCCAAGCCTCGTGCGGGTTGAGCGGAAGGCGGCGCCCCCTGCAATCATTGGCGTGATTTCGACCGACCCAGTTCGAATGGATGACTGTGAGGAGTTGTTGGGCGGTAGTCCGCGTCCGGATTTTATTCTAAATATACCCAAGTCCGCAAAGTGGCTGGGAGATGTAATAGACACCTTGGAAGCCCAGGGTTTATCTTGGGGCAAGATGTATGACCTTTATCGTGCTCTGAACTTTGAAAACGATGTCTCAGATTATCGCAATCCCGGCCTGTCGTTTATCGAACGGCTATTCCAACAGCATAGGAATGTGGACCACCTCGAACGCGTAAGCGATCAGGTCTATCGCCTTCACCGTGGGAAGGGTGAGCCTGTCGTGGTGGCCTTGACGGACGCGTACGAAGTAACCGCAGACGCGGTGCGTTCAGCATATGGATTACTCGCGCCGTTCGACGTTCTCCTCAAGAACACTCCCTACGGTCGCATTTCAACCCAAGGATCGGCAGCCGCTGCCGAACTTGGCATCGAAATATGTGATCAATCCAGTATCTTTACCCGGTTAAGAAATGACGGCGCAGGCGATCATTAGAGCGATCGCTGAGACAGTTGGCAGCCTGAGGACAAGAGAGCGCCTCGACGCCTTTGTCTTCGGCTCGGCTCTTGATCAGCAAACGACGACATGGTCGGACATCGACATCCTGCTGATCTGTGAACTTGAGGCTGACGGACTTCTGGCTCGAGAGAGTTTAGCGGAGCTTTCTGACAAGTTCCCGATCGACCTAACCATCATGTTGGCCAAGGAGGAGATGGAGCTCGACTTCATCAGGTCGGAACGGTGCCGCTGGCTCACGTCATCCATGAGCGAGTAGTTTGGTGAGCCACTTCGGCTCGCGCCAAGGAAAGGGCGCGGCCCCCTGCAGCGCCGCGCCCGTCCTGATCGGATTTTGGCCGGCCCCTACCCCAGCGCCTTCATCAGCTCAGGGACGGCCGTCTTGTAGTCCGCGACCCAACCGAAGTCGGCGACCTGGAAGATCGGCGCGTCGGCGTCCTTGTTGATGGCGACGATGATCTTGGAGTCCTTCATCCCGGCGAGGTGCTGGATGGCGCCCGAGATGCCGATGGCGATGTAGAGGCCCGGGGCGACGACCTTGCCGGTCTGGCCGACCTGGTAGTCGTTGGGGGCGTAGCCGGCGTCGACGGCGGCGCGCGAGGCGCCCACGGCGGCGCCCAGCTTGTCGGCCAGCGGGTCCATGACGGCGTGGAATTCCTCGGCCGAGCCGAGGGCGCGGCCGCCGGAAACGACGATCTTGGCCGCGCCGAGCTCGGGACGGTCCGACTTGACCATCTCCTCGGAGACGAAGGCGGCCTTGCCGGCGTCGGCGCCCGCGACGGTCTGGACGGAGGCGGAACCGCCCTCGGCGGCGGCGTCGAAGCCGGTCGGGCGGACGGTGATGACCTTCTTGGCGTCGCCGGACTGGATCGTCTCGAGAGCGTTGCCGGCGTAGATCGGGCGCACGAAGGTGTCGGCGCTGACCACTTCGATGATGTCCGAGATGGGGGCGACGTCCAGTTTGGCGGCGATGCGCGGCATGAAATTCTTGCCGTCGGTGGTGGCCGGCGAAAGGATGGCGTCATAGCCGGCGGCGAGGCCCAGGACGGTGGCCTCGACGGCCTCGGCCAGCTGGTGGGACAGGCCGGCGCTTTCGGCCAGCAGCACCTTGCGCACGCCGGCGATCTTCGCGGCGGCGTCGGCGGCGGCCTTCGAGCCCTGGCCGATGACGAGGACGTCGACCTCACCCGACAGCTTGAGGGCGGCGGTGACGGTCTTGTGGGTGGTGTCGCGGACGGTATCCCCGTCGCGGTCGGCGATGACGAGAACGGCCATTACAGGACCCCCGCGGTCTTGAGTTTGGCGACCAGATCGGCCGCGTCGGTCACCTTGACGCCGGCGGAGCGTTTCGGCGGCTCGGCGACCTTGAGCACCTTGAGGCGCGGCGCCGTGTCGACGCCGTAGTCGGCGACCGCCTTGACGGCGATCTCCTTCTTCTTGGCCTTCATGATGTTGGGCAGGGAGGCGTAGCGCGGGGTGTTGAGGCGCAGGTCGACGGTGACCACGGCCGGCAGGGTCGCGGCCAGGGTCTGGAGGCCGCCGTCGACCTCGCGCGTGACCGTGGCCTTGCCGCCCTCGATGACCAGCTTGCCGGCGAAGGTGGCCTGGGGCCAGTCGAGCAGGGCGGCCAGCATCTGGCCGACGGCGTTGTTGTCGCCGTCGATCGACTGCTTGCCCATCAGGACCAGGTCGGGCTTTTCCTCATCGATCACGGCCTTGAGCAGTTTGGCGACGGCGAGGGGCTCGAGGTCCGTGTCGGACTGGATCAGCAGACCGCGGTCGGCGCCCATGGCCAGGGCGGTGCGGATGGTCTCCTGGGCCTGGGTCACGCCGATCGAGACGACGACGATCTCGGTCGCCGTGCCCGCCGCGTGATGCTCCTTGCCTTCCTTGAGCCGAACCGCTTCCTCGACGGCGATTTCGTCGAACGGATTCATGCTCATCTTGACGTTGGCCAGATCGACGCCGGTCTGGTCCGCCTTGACGCGGGCCTTGACGTTATAGTCGATCACCCGTTTGACGGGGACGAGTACCTTCATTGCGCTGTCCATCAGATCGCCGGAATGTGCGGGCAGGGAATGGAACGGCTGTCCCGGCCTGTCAACGTAACGCCGCGTCAACGGGCCCGTTGCCCGATGCGCGGATCAAGAGTGGAACCAACCGATGCAACGTCTGCTGACCATGAAGCGACTGAGCGTGCTGTTCGTGGCCCTCTTCGCGGTGCTGATGGGCGGCATGTTCGCCTGGGAGGCGCTGGTGGTGGCGCCGGGGGACCGCTGCGAGGCGGACGGCGGCTGGTGGGACCGGGAGACGTCGATCTGCGCCCGTCCGATCTCGATCGCCGAGGTCACCGGACGGCCGATCGGTCAGAGCCGGGCCGAGGCGTCCGACGCCAAGAATCGCGAGCTGATCGCTATCGAGGACCGGATGGCGGCGGCGAAGGCGGCGCGCGACGCGGACGCCGAGCGCCAGCGCATCGCCCTGGCGGCGCAGTAGGCGAGAGCCCTCAGCGGGTCGCGCCGGGAACCCATTTGATGTCGTCGGCGCCGTGGGCGTTGGCCCGGCGGGCGGCGACGAACAGGTGATCCGACAGGCGATTGAGATAGCGCAGCGCGGCCGGCGACAACTCGCGCCCGGCCTCCCGCGCGCGGACCGCGTCGCGCTCGGCCCGGCGGCAGACCGTGCGGGCGAGGTGCAGGTGGGCCGACAGGGGCGAGCCGCCGGGGAGGATGAAGCTGTCCAGCGGCTTCTGGCACTCGTTCATCCAGTCGATCTCGGTTTCGAGCCGTTCGACCTGGCTGTCGAGCACGCGCAGGGCCTCCCATTTCGGCGGCGGATCGTGCGGGGTGGCGAGGTCGGCGCCGAGGTCGAACAGCTCGTTCTGGATGCGGCCCAGCATGGCGTCGATGCGGTCGTTCTGGCCCGCGTGCAGCCGGGCCACGCCGATGACGGCGTTCAGCTCGTCGACGGCGCCATAGGCGTCGACGCGGGGATCGGTCTTGGACACCGGGGCGCCGGAGGCCAGCCGCGTCTCGCCGCCGTCGCCGGTCTTCGTATAGATGCGGTTGAGGACGACCATGCGATCAGGCTCCGTGCGCCGACTTCCACCACATGGCCGCCACCAGCAGGATCACCGCCAGGGCCTGCAGTGCGACCCTGAGCCGCATCAGCCTGTTGGAATGCGAGCGGGCCTCGGGGCCGGTCCGGTAGAGCGAGCGGATGCCGAAGCCGAGGGTGATGGCGACCGCCGCGATGGCGAGGACGATCAGGATGTCGAATACGGTTCCCATGACGGGTTTCTAGGCTCCCGCCGGGCGGAGCGCCAGCGGCGGCCGCCGCGACCATCTGAACCAATCGCCGCCAAACTGTCGGAAAGCCGTCATGGGAACGAGTTCTCGGTCGGGTAGTTCAGGGCGCCCGGAACGAGGGACCCATGGACTCCTACTACTGCATCGTCAGCACGGCTGAAGACCCGGTCGCCGACCTGTGCGTGCTGGACGCGCGGGACGACGGGATCGCCCGCGCCCGCGCCCTGGCCGCCGCCGAAGGCGTGGTCGGCTGGGAACGGGTCAGCGTCTACGCCGGCGAGCGGCTGGTCGACCGCGTCGAACGGGCCGCGATACCGGAGCTGCCGCTGGCGGCGTGAGCCGGCGGACCTGCGGGACGGCGCGGGTCTTGCGAATCCCGCCTCTCATTCCACCCGGCAGAAGCAATACATGAACTGTTGAGGCGCCCCCCAGGGCGTCTCATGCAACTCGGTGACGCTGTCCAGCAGACGGAATTTCGGCCCGAACTCGCCGTGCAGACTCCCCGCGTCGTAGCGGACGACATCCAGTCCGCTGCATTTCTCCGGTCCCTCCGGCCCGAAGGTCGCGACGATGACGTGACCGCCGGGCTTAACGGCGTGCGCGACCTGGCGCACGTATGCGGCCCTGTCCTTCGCGTCGGTCAGGAAGTGGAACACGGCCCGGTCATGCCACACGTCGTAGCGAGAGCCTTCCAGTTCGGCCGTCGTGACATCACCGATCATCCAGTGCACCGGGCCGGCGGAAGGGCCCAGCCGCGCCCTGGCCACGTCAATCGCCGCCTGGGAGATATCGAGCACTGTCACGTCCTCGTAGCCGCGCGCGACGAGATCATCGACCAGAGTCGCCTCCCCGCCGCCCACATCGATGAGCGCGCTGCCGGTGTCCGGCGCGGCCTCCTGGATCAGCTTCAGGGATACGTCCAGGTGGGGACGATACCAGCTTACCTCGTCCACCGCCTTGGTTTGATAGACGTTTTCCCAATGGGCCTTGGTCGTCATCTTCGCCGCTCCCGAGCCGTCTGCAGAAGCTGGGGTCGGAGCCCCAGGAACGCCAGAGGAGCAGGTCCGAATGTCCGCAGCGGGTCGAAGCCGGACCCTCTCCCGGAGGCTGGAAGCGGACAGAACCGTCCAGCCGTGCTAGCGCGCCGGTAGTCCCCAAGCAGCGAGTGAGCCCTCCGTTGAAGATTTTCCGCTGGTCGAGCCAGGTCCACAAATGGCTGGCGCTCATCGTCGGGGTGCAGGTGCTGTTCTGGGTGGGCGGCGGCATGCTGATGACCATGATGCCGATCGAGACGGTGCGCAGCGAGCACCGGGTCGCCGCGGCCCCGGCCACGGCCCTCGATCCGGCCGGCGTGATCGATGCGGCCGAGGCGGCCCGGGCCGCCGGCGTCACGGCCTTCGGCAAGGCGGAGATCCGGACCACCCGGCGCGGGCCGGTGTGGACGCTGACGCCGATCGAGGGCGAGCCGGTCACCGTCTCGGCGGTCGACGGCCGGCCCCTGCCGCCGCTGGACGAAGCGGAGGCGCGGCGGCTGGCGGCGCTCGGCTATGCGGGGCCGGGCAAGCCCGTGTCCGCCGCCTTCCTGCCCGAGGCCCCGGAGGAAACCGGGCGCGAGGGGCCGCTGTGGCGGGTGGATTTCGACGACCGCGAGCGGACCAGCTTCTACCTGTCGCCCGAGACCGGCGAGGTCCTGACCCGGCGCTCGGAGATGTGGCGGTTCTTCGACCTGCTGTGGCGGCTGCACGTCATGGACTGGGACGACGGCGAGGATTTCAACCACCCGCTCATCATCGTGACGGCGGCGGTGTCGACCATCGTCGTCCTGTCCGGCTTCGTGCTGCTGTGGTTCCGCCTGCGGCCGACCCGCCGTGGCCGGAGGGTGGGCGACAAGGGGTGATTTCCCGCCCCGCCTGGAGGGGAAATGGGCGCGAAAGACTTGCGTTCAAGAATTGTCGGCGGGGAAAATATGCGCAGTCTTCGGAGCCCTCTCCGCGGGAGACGCTCCCGCTCCGCGCAAGGGCTGTTGATCCATGACCGCTGCTCCGACCCCGCTGACCCAGGCTTTCTTCCACGGGACGAGGGCCTCTCTGGCGCCCGGTGACCGGATCGAGGCCGGCCGGCCCTCCAACTACGGGACCGGCAAGGCCGCGGCCTGGAGCTATGTGACCGCGACGCTGGACGCCGCCGTCTGGGGCGCAGAGCTGGCCGCCGGCGACGGCACGGCCCGCATCTATGTGGTGGAGCCGACCGGGCCGGTCGAGAACGATCCCAATCTCACTGACAAGCGGTTTCCGGGCAATCCGTCGATGTCGTACCGCACCCGCGAGCCCGTGCGGGTGCTGGGCGAAGTCAAAGGCTGGGAAGGGCATTCGCCCGGGCAGATCGAGGCGATGAAGGCCCATCTGGCCGAACTGGACCGGCTGGGCGTCGAGGCGATCGAGGACTGACGGGCCGGGCCTCAAGCCGGCCGCCCTCTCCCGGACAGCGGCTTGCGCCGGGTCCGGGAGGGGTCGAGCCGTTGTCGAGGTCCTAGTAGCGGTAGTGGTCCGGCTTGAACGGGCCGGTGGTCGGGACCGAGATGTAGTCGGCCTGTTCCTTCGACAGGGTCGTCAGCCTGGCGCCCAGCTTGCCGAGGTGGAGCATGGCGACCTTCTCGTCGAGGTGCTTGGGCAGGACGTAGACCTGGTTCTGGTATTTCGACTTGTTGGTCCACAGCTCGATCTGGGCCAGCGTCTGGTTGGTGAAGCTGGCGCTCATCACGAAGGACGGGTGGCCCGTGGCGTTGCCGAGGTTCACCAGACGGCCTTCCGACAGCAGGATGATCTTCTTGCCGTCCGGGAATTCGATGTGGTGGACCTGCGGCTTGATCTCGTCCCACTTGAAATTCTTCAGGCCCGCGACCTGAATCTCGGAATCGAAGTGGCCGATGTTGCAGACGATGGCGTTGTTCTTCATCGCCCGCATGTGGTCGACGGTCAGGACGTCCTTGTTGCCGGTGGCGGTGACGAAGATGTCGGCCTCGCCGGCCACGTCCTCGACGGTGACGACCTCATAGCCTTCCATCGCCGCCTGCAGGGCGCAGATCGGATCGACCTCGGTGACCTTCACCCGGGCGCCGCCCTGGCGCAGCGAGGCGGCCGAGCCCTTGCCCACGTCGCCGTAGCCGCAGACCACGGCGACCTTGCCCGACAGCATGACGTCGGTGCCGCGACGGATGGCGTCGACGAGGCTCTCACGGCAGCCGTACAGGTTGTCGAACTTGGACTTGGTGACGCTGTCGTTGACGTTGATGGCGGGGAAGGGCAGCTCGCCGCGCTCGGCCATCTGGTACAGGCGGTGGACGCCGGTGGTGGTCTCTTCCGAGACGCCGCCGATGGCGTCGCGGATGGCCGAATAGAAGCCGGGCTTCTCCTTGATGTAGCGCTTCATCACCGCATAGAGGGCTTCTTCCTCCTCGTTCTGCGGGTTCGACAGGACCGAGATGTCCTTCTCGGCCTTCGGGCCGAGCACGCACAGCAGGGTGGCGTCGCCGCCGTCGTCGAGGATCAGGTTCGGATAGCCGCCGTCGGCCCATTCGAAGATCTTGTGGGCGTAGTCCCAGTACTCGACCAGGGTCTCGCCCTTGGTGGCGAACACCGGGGTGCCCGAGGCGGCGATGGCGGCCGCGGCGTGGTCCTGGGTCGAGAAGATGTTGCACGAGGCCCAGCGGACCTCGGCGCCGAGGGCTTCCAGGGTCTGGATCAGCACGGCGGTCTGGATGGTCATGTGCAGGCTGCCGGCGATGCGGGCGCCCTTCAGCGGCTTGTCCTTGCCGAACTCCTCGCGCAGCGCCATCAGGCCGGGCATCTCGGTTTCGGCGATGGCGATCTCCTTGGCGCCATAGGGGGCAAGGGAGATGTCGCGGACGATGTAGTCGGTCATGAAGGCCTCTGGCTGAAGTCGGGGGGGCGCGTGTTTCGGTCGGCGCTATAGCGCGCCGTCGGCCCGGGGGCAATAATCGTATAAGGATATCCTTATATGAAGCTTCTGACAGAATCCCGCGTTCAGGTCGCGGGCCGGCGTTATCCGTGCAACCCTCCCGGCGGGAGGTGCGTGATGACGGCAGACGGATTGAGCCGCCGCCTCGTGGGCGGCGCCCTGTTGGGCGCACTGGTCGCGCCGGGCTCACTGGCCGCGCCGGGCGCGGCCTGGTCGCAAGAGACCCAGATCGACGAGTTTCGCGCCGACCAGACCACCGACCGGGTTCATCGGTCGACCGTGCCGGTCTTCATCAACGGCCAGGGCCCCCTGCGCTTCGCCGTCGACACGGCGGCCAGCGCCTCGGTGGTGGCCGGCGATCTCGTGGAGCGGTTGGGGATCGCGCCGGCGGGCGAACTGGACATGCATACGGTGATCGGGCTGGAGCGCGTACCCGCGGTGCGGGCGCGGACCCTGTCCAGCGGCTCGCTGTCGGTGGGCGAGGCGCGGATGGCGGTGGGGACCCGCCCCGGCCTGATCGGACTGGACGGCCTGCTGGGACTGGACCTGCTGGCCGAGCAGCGGCTGATCATGCGCTTTCGCGGCCAGGGGCGGTCGTCGATCAACCGTTCGCGGCCTGATCCGGACCAGTTCCTCGGCGTGGTGCGGCCCCGGGTCCGTTTCCAGCCGCCGCAGGGGGGCGGCGCCGAACTGATGGTGGTCAACGCCCTCGTTCGCGGCCAGGCGGTCCAGGCGGTGGTCGACACCGGCGCCCAGGTCACCCTGATCAATCCGGCCCTGGCCGAAGCCGCCAGCGCGCGGCCGTTCCAGAGCCGCGCGGCCTCGAGCGGGAATGCGCTGGTGCAGTCTCCGACGGGACGGGCGGCGCTGGCCCAGGCCATGGTGGTCTCGGCGGTGCATTTCGACGAACTGGTGCTGGACCGGCTGGCGGTGCTGATGGGCGATTTCCACATCTTTCGCCTGCTCGGGCTGGAGAACACGCCGGCGATGCTGATGGGCGTCGACGTGCTGGGCGTGTTCGAGCGGGTGGTGATTGACCTGAAGCGCGGCGAGATCATCATGGACGTTTGAGGGTTGCCCGGCCGCGCCCCCTGCGTCAGGGAAACGGGATCATGACCCGTGACCTTTCGATTCCCCGCCACGACTGGACCCTGGACGAGGTCGAGGCCCTGTTCGCCCGGCCGTTCATGGAGCTGGTGTTCGAGGCCGCGACCGTGCACCGGCGCTGGTTCGACCCGTCCGAGGTGCAGAAGAGCCAGCTGCTGTCGATCAAGACCGGCGGTTGCGCCGAGAACTGCGGCTACTGTTCGCAGTCGGCCAGTTTCGACACCGGGCTTAAGGCCGAGAAGCTGATGGACGCCACGGCGGTGCTGGCCGAGGCCATGGCGGCCAAGGCCGGCGGGGCCAGCCGCTTCTGCATGGGGGCGGCCTGGCGCGAGCTGAAGGACCGCGACACGCCGAAGCTGGCGACCATGATCGCCGGGGTGAAGGCGCTGGGGCTGGAGACCTGCGCGACGCTGGGGATGCTGACAGCCGATCAGGCCCGGCAGCTGAAGGCGGCGGGGCTGGATTACTACAATCACAACCTGGATACGGGGCCGGAGTACTACGCCGAGGTGGTGACGACCCGGACCTATCAGGACCGTCTCGACACCCTGCAGCACGTCCGCGATGCGGGCATGGCGACCTGCTGCGGCGGCATCGTCGGCATGGGCGAGGCGCGGCGCGATCGGGCCGGCCTGCTGCATGCGCTGGCCACCCTGCCCGAGCATCCCGACAGCCTGCCGGTCAATGCGCTGGTGCCGGTGACGGGCACGCCGCTGGGCGACCGGGTGAAGCGGGAGGGCGAGATCGATCCGATCGAGTTCGTGCGGACGGTGGCCGTGGCGCGGCTGGTCTGTCCGAAGGCCATGGTGCGGCTGTCGGCCGGGCGCGAGACGATGAGCGCCGAGATGCAGGCGCTGTGCTTCCTCGCCGGGGCCAATTCCATCTTCGTCGGCGGCAAGCTGCTGACCACGCCCAACCCGGAACAGGACGAGGACGCGGCCCTGTTCGCCCTGCTGGACCTGAAGCCGATGGAGCCGAAGGCGGTCGAGGCGGCGGCGTAGAACACCTTCTCCCTCCCCGTTCGGGGAGGGTGGCTGAGCCTCAGGCGAGGCCGGGTGTGGGCGGCGCCTTGGTCTGACAGCCGCCCCCCACCCTGTCGTCGCTGCGCGCCGACATCCCTCCCCGGGACGGGGAGGGAGAGGCTGTAACCGGGCCTTAAGCGCCTCCCGCTAGCGTCGGCGCATGGATAGACGCGCCCTGCTTGGACTCAAGGAAACCGCCCGCAAGACCGGGGGCGGCGGCGGCGCGCCGGAGCCCAGCTATATGCGGCTGCCGACCATCACGGCCAACGTTCGCCGGGCCGGCGGCCGGCGCGGGGTGATGACCGTCGAAACCGGACTGGATACGCCGAACGCGGCGCTGCGCACGCGGGTGACGCAATCGGCCCCGCGCCTGCGGGCGGCCTACGCCGCGGTGGTGCAACAGGCGGCCAACGGGCTGCTGCCGGGGGCGCCGCCGGACGTCGAGCGGCTGGTGGCGCAGCTGCAGGCGGCCACCGACCGGACGCTGGGCCGGGCCGGGGCGCGGCTGCTGATCGGGACGGTGATGGTGGTTTGAGGCATCAGGCAACAGGCAACAGGGGACGCCGAGCCTGACGTCAGCGACGAGCCGCTTCCTGCTCCCTGCTGCCTGCTGCCTGATGCCTAGTCTTTGGTCGGATCCGCCTGCCCCGCGTCGCCGTAGGTCAGGGCGAGGAAGACGTCTTCCAGATCGGGATCTTCCGTCGAGATGTCGGCGATGGTGACGCCGGCGGCGCGCACCGCCGCCAGCACCTGTTCGACCGAGGCCTGGCCCTTCTTGTAGGTGACGGCGAAGGCGCCGTTCGGGCGGGCGACGGCCTCGAAACCCTTGAGCGTCGGCAGGCCGTCGAGTTCGCCCTCGGGCGTCACGATGACGTTGCGGGTGTCGAGTCGGCGCAGCAGCTGGGGCGTCGGCTCGCAGGCGACCACCTGGCCGCGGTTCATGATGGCGATGGTGTCGCAGAGCTCCTGCGCCTCTTCCAGATAGTGGGTGGTCAGCAGGATGGTGACGCCTTCGGCGTTGATGCGGCGGACATACTCCCAGAGCTGGCGGCGCAGCTCGACGTCGACCCCGGCGGTGGGCTCGTCGAGGATCAGGATCGGCGGATTGTGCACCAGGGCCTTGGCCACCATCAGGCGGCGCTTCATGCCGCCGGACAGGGCGCGGACATAGGCATGGGCCTTGTCGCTGAGGCCGAGGGCGGCGAGCAGTTCGTCGGAGCGGCGCTCATTGGCCGGGACGCCGTAGAAGCCGGCCTGGACCTCGAGGGCTTCCCGGGGGGTGAAGAAGACGTCGGCGACGATCTCCTGCGGCACCACGCCGAGGGCGGCGCGGGCGGCGCGCGGCTGTTTGTCGATGTCGCGGCCCCAGATCTCGGCCGTGCCGCCAGTCTTGTTGACCACCCCGGCGAGGATGTTGATCAGGGTCGACTTACCGGCGCCGTTGGGACCCAGCAGGCCGAACATCGAGCCACGCGGAATGACCAGGTCGACGCCGCGCAGGGCGACCTTTGGCGGGGCCTTCTTCGATCCGGCGTAGGTCTTCTCCAGCCCGCGCACCTCGATGGCGTTGACGGGCAGCGGGTCTTGAACGGTCATAGGCGGCTTTCGAGCGGAGCAGTCCGCCTAGGTAGGGGCGTGACCGGCCGCGGCCAAGCCCCGTGACCGTTCGAGGATGTGTCAATGACGCTTGACACCGCCGACCTGCGTGTCTAGCTTGCTTGTCATTATGAACAGCTTGCTTGACGGATAAAGCCATGTCCCGGACCAAAATGATCGGCTGGAGCGCCTTCGGGGTCTGTCTTCTGGGCTATGGCGGCGCGGTGGCCGCGGCGGTGCTGACCTGGGTGGCCCTCTACGGCGTCAACCCGATCCATTTCACGGCGCCGTCGCCATGATTGCTACCCGCCGGTAGATCACC
>NZ_JAVHLH010000023.1:16112-18600 GCF_031082345.1 Brevundimonas sp.
CCTGGGGCGTCGGGTGCCACCCGCGCCATCGCCAGGCCCAGGAAGGGTTCGCTGCCGGGCGCTTTGGCGAGCTGGTCAAGCGAACGGCGATCGTCGGCGAGATCGGCCTGTGGGTGGCCGCCGGCTCCCTGGGCTGGACCATCTTCAAGCGGCGGAAAGCCCTGATCGACCGGATGTTCGGCCGCAAGCCGCGCGAGGTTTGACGACGGCGCCCGGCCCGCCTAGGGAGTCGCCGACGCCCTCCCCAGCCCCAAGGTCGATCATGCCGCCCCGCCATCCCGATGCGATCATCCCGCCGCCGGAACAGATCGTGGTCTCGACCAAGCGCGTGGCCTGCGACGGCGGCGGCGGCGCCCTTGGCCATCCGCTGGTCTATATGGACATGGGCGAGGACGATTTCGTCGAATGCGGCTATTGCGACCGGCGTTTCGTGCTGTCGGCGCACCCGCAGCCCGAGAGCGAATATTTCAGCCCCGCCGCGCGGCCGCCCGAAGCGCACTAGGTCGATGCTCGCGCCGCTTTCCAGCGGGCGACGGACAGGCTAACCGGACGCCATGGCCTCCGCGGAAACCCCCGCCGAAATCTTCAAGCGCGCGCTGGCGCATGCCGCGCGGGCTCTGGCCGAGCAGTCGGAGCTGGAGGTGGTGTTCGGCTCCGACGGGCCGAAACTGACCGACGGCGTTCTGACCCTGCCCCACCCGCCGCGCGATCCGGCCGGACCCGAGAGCGCGACCCTGCGCGGACAGGCCGACCGGCTGGCGCTGCGTCTGGCCAATCACGACGAGGCGCTGCACGCCCGGCTGCGGCCCGCCGACAGCCAGGCCGCCGAGGTGTTCGAGGCGGTCGAACAGGCGCGGATCGAGGCGGTCGGCTCGCGGTCCCTGGCCGGGGTGCGGGCCAATATGAACGCGGCGCTGCTGACGCGGCTGGAACGGAGCGGGGCGCTGAGGGCCGCCGCCGCCGACCGGGTCCCGCTGAACGAGGCGGTGGCGCTGCTGGTGCGCGAGCGGCTGACCGGACAGCGGGCGCCGGACGGGGCCGCGGCGCTGCTGGATCTGGTGCGGGCCGATCTGGAGAAGAAGGCGGGCGCGAAGATCGACGCCCTGGCCGAGGCGGCGGACGACCAGGACGCCTTCGCGACGCGGCTAAAGGAGGTGCTGCGGGCGCTGGACCTCGATCCCGGCGACGGGCGCGGCGATGATGTTTCGGACGAAAGGGGCGAGGACGAGCCCGATCCGCAGAAACCGGATTCGCCCGACGACCAGGACGAGGAGGACGACGCCGGCGGCGGCGAGGGCCAGTCGATGGACGGCACGTCCGACGACCAGACCTCGGGCGACGAGCGCGACAGCCGCCCCGACGGCGCCCCCGCTGATCCCGACGGCGACGCCTCGGACGAGGGGCCGGAGCTCAACGAGGGCGCCCTGCCCAACCGGCAGGAGGTCGGCGACGACGGCCGCCCGATCGACGCCTATCGCGTCTTTACCACCGCCTATGACGAGACCATCGACGCGGCCGAGCTGTGCGATCCGAACGAGCTGGAGCGGCTGAGGACGCTGCTGGATCAGCAGCTGACGGCGCTGTCGTCGGTGGTGGCGCGGCTGGCCAACAAGCTGCAACGGCGGCTGATGGCGCAGCAGAACCGCAGCTGGGCCTTCGATCTGGAAGAGGGCGTGCTGGACACCGCCCGTCTGACCCGGATCATCACCGATCCGACCAGTCCGCTGAGCTTCAAGGCCGAGAGCGAGAGCCCGTTCCGGGACACGGTGGTGACCCTGCTGCTGGACAACTCCGGCTCGATGCGGGGGCGGCCGATCATGGTGGCGGCGGTCTGCGCCGACATCCTGGCGCGGACGCTGGAGCGGTGCGGCGTCAAGGTCGAGATTCTCGGCTTCACCACCCGGGCGTGGAAGGGCGGGCAGGCGCGCGAGGCGTGGATCAGCGCCGGCAAGCCGGCCCATCCGGGGCGGCTGAACGACCTGAGGCACATCATCTACAAATCGGCCGACGCGCCGTGGCGGCGGGCCAAGAAGAACCTCGGCCTGATGATGCGCGAGGGGCTGCTGAAGGAGAATATCGACGGCGAGGCCCTGACCTGGGCGCACGAGCGGCTGCTGGGCCGGCCCGAGGCGCGGCAGATCCTGATGGTCATCTCGGACGGCTCGCCGGTCGACGACTCGACCCAGTCGGCCAACGCCGCCCTGTATCTGGACAAGCACCTGCGGCAGGTGATCGAGGAGATCGAGACCCGCTCGCCGGTCGAGCTGATCGCCATCGGCATCGGCCATGACGTGACCCGCTGGTACCGCCGGGCGGTGACCATCGTCGACGTCGAACAGCTGGGCGGGGTGATGATCGAGAAGCTGGCCGAGCTGTTCGAGAGCGAGCCCAAGGCGGCGCCGAAACGGCGGCGGAGGGCGGCGTGAGGCTCCGGGCGGCGGCGGCGTTCGCCGCGGCCCTGGCGCTGTCCGCCGTGGCGCAGGCGGAC
>NZ_JAVHLH010000240.1 GCF_031082345.1 Brevundimonas sp.
TGCCCCCATAGATCAGGTTGACGTCGTCCAGTGCGTCCACGGCGCCCGGATAGAGGCCGGCGGCGTTGAGCTCGTCTCCTCCGTCGCCGCCGTAGATCACGTCGGAGCCGGCCCCGCCATGGATCCGGTTGCCGCCGTCTCCGCCTGTGAGAACGTCATCGCCGTCGCCGCCGAAGATGTCGTTGTAGCCGGCCCCGCCGTGAATCTCGTCATCGCCGCTGTTGCCGTAGAGAGAATCGTTTCCGCCGCCTCCGCGGATGATGTCGTCTCCGGACAGCCCGTAGATGACGTCGTAGCTGTCCGTGCCCTCGATCACGTCCGCGCCGGCGGTGCCGCCGGGGTTGGTGATCAGGGTGTCTGGGGAGAAGGCGTCCTGAGTCAGGTCCGGCGCGCCCGTGAGGCGGATCACATAGTCTTCTTCGGTGAGCGTGCCGCGGCCGTCGATGTCGACGATCAGGAAGGTCTCGCCGCCGGACGCCCAGGTCCAGATCTGGGCGAGGTCGGCGCCGTAGCCCGACGAGGAGAAGGTCTGGCCCTCCTCAAGGCTGAAGGTCGGGTTGTCGAGAGCTCCATGGAAGATGAGTTTCTGCGAATAGTGACCGGGAAGACCGAAGTTGAGACGGTCCCCCTCTGCAGCATTGAAGTCGGTGATCAGGTGGAACTGACCCAAGGCGAAATTGCCCTGATATTGCGTCTGGATAAGGTCAAACTGGTCGGCGCCCGTCCCCCCGGTGACCGTGGTGGCGTACTTGCCGAAGCGAAAGATGTCGGCGCCGGCTCCCCCGTCGGCCAGAAGATCGCCGTTGAAAACGAGAATGTCGTTTCCGTCGCCGCCCAGCAGGGTGTCGCCTCCGTTCGACCTGTCGTCGTCGCCGCTGGACAGCACGTCGTCGCCGACGCCGCCATCCAGCCAGTCCACGCCCTGCGACGCGATGAGGGCGTCGTTCCCCCCTTGGCCATACAGGAAATTCGTCGTTCCGGCGTCGCTGAGGCCGGTATTGTAGCGATGGGAGGCGTAGAGCCAGTCGTCTCCGTCGCCCCCATTCAGGGTGTCGGATCCAACCTGGCCCTCCAGAATGTCCGCGCCACCGTTTCCGCTGAGCTTGTCGTCCCCGCCCGCGCCGGTGATGTGGTCGTCGCCCTCGGTTCCAGAAATCGCGTCGTTACCGGGGGTTCCGGAAATTACGGCCATCAGGGACTCCAGAAAACGATCACTATTCGAGACCGTCAAAGCATAGCGGCGATCCCGCAGTCGAGACTACCTTTACCGTGATAGGATTAGATCATGCTACGTGGAGGCGATCGCCTCCATGCGCCGCGAGCCGCCCCTACCGCCCGAATTTCTGGAATTTGATCCGGTGCGGGATCAGGCTCTCGACCCCGAGGCGACGCTTCTTGTCCTCCTCATAGGCCTCGAAGTTTCCTTCGAACCATTCGACGTGGCTGTCGCCCTCGAAGGCGAGGATGTGGGTGGCCAGGCGGTCCAGGAACCAGCGGTCGTGGGAGATGACCACGGCGCAGCCGGCGAAGCCTTCCAGCGCCTCCTCGAGGTTCTGCAGCGTCTCGATGTCCAGGTCGTTGGTCGGTTCGTCGAGCAGCAGCAGGTTGCCGCCCGTGGCCAGGGTCTTGGCCAGGTGGACGCGGTTGCGCTCTCCGCCCGACAGCTGGCCGACCTTCTTCTGCTGGTCGCCGCCCTTGAAGTTGAAGCTGCCGACATAGGCGCGGGTGTTGATCTCGCGTTTGCCGACCATCATCACGTCAGTGCCGCCCGAGATGACTTCCCAGATGGTCTTGTTGGGCTCCAGGTCGTCGCGGCTCTGGTCGACATAGGCCAGCTTGACCGTCTCCCCGACCTTGATCGTGCCGGCGTCGGGCTGTTCCTGGCCGGTGATCAGGCGGAACAGGGTCGACTTGCCGGCGCCGTTGGGGCCGATGACGCCGACGATGCCGTTGGGCGGCAGTTTGAAGCTCAGGTCCTTGAACAGCAGCTTGTCGCCATAGGCCTTCTCCAGACCCTCGGCCTCCAGCACGACATTGCCGAGGCGCGGGCCGGGCGGGATCTGGATGACGGCGTGGGTCTGGGCGCCGCGCATGCTTTCCTGCTCGTCGACCATCCGCTCATAGGCGGCCAGACGGGCCTTGGACTTGGCCTGACGGGCCTTGGCGCCCGAGCGGACCCATTCCAGTTCGCGGGTCAGGGCGCGCTGGCGAGCCTCGGACTCCGACTGCTCCTGCACCACGCGCTTGGTCTTGGCTTCCAGCCAGCTGGAGTAGTTGCCCTCGTGCGGGTGGCCTTTGCCGCGGTCCAGCTCCAGCGTCCACTTGGTGACCAGGTCCAGGAAATAGCGGTCGTGGGTCACCAGGATGACGCAGCCGGGGAAGTTTTCCAGGTGGTGCTGCAGCCAGGCCACCGATTCGGCGTCGAGGTGGTTGGTCGGTTCGTCGAGCAGCAGCATGTCGGGCTTGCTGAGCAGCAGGCGGGCGAGGGCCACGCGGCGCTTCTCGCCGCCGGACAGGTTGGTCGTCTCCCAGTCGTCGGGCGGGCAGCGCAGGGCGTCCATGGCCATTTCGATGCGGCTGTCGATGTCCCAGACGTCGCCGGCGTCGATCTTCTCCTGGAGGGCGGTCATCTCCTCCATCAGCTCGTCGGAATAGTTCTCGGCCATCTCCATGGCGATGGCGTTGAAGCGGTTGACCCACTGCTTCTCCTCGCACCAGGCCTCGACGTTCTCGCGCACGTTCAGGGCCGGATCGAGCTGCGGCTCCTGCTCCAGATAGCCGCGCTTGATCCCGTCGGCCGCGCGGGCCTCGCCGGTGAACTCGGTGTCCAGCCCGGCCATGATCTTCAGCAGGGTGGATTTACCCGAGCCGTTGACCCCGACCACGCCGATCTTGGCGTCGTTGTAGAAGCTCAGCCAGATGTTCTCGAAGATCTTCTTGCCGCCGGGAAAGGTCTTGGTCAGACCCTGCATCTGGAAAATATATTGCTGCGCCATGCTGCGTCGCGCCCTGTCGTCTGGGGTGTGGGGGAGGTTGGCGCGGGGTGTAGCGACCGCGCGCCGTCAGGGCAAATCCCTAGCGGCGCGGCGGGGCGGTTTGATGGCCGGTCCGGCGGCGCAGGCGGGTTCCGACGGAGGGCATCGCCGCCGCCTTGCCGCCCGTCGCCGCTTCGCGCCAGTTAGTTGCCCGTCATGACAAAACGCTAAGCTGCAGGCAGGGGCGCGAAGGGGCAGAACATGGGCCGGTCCGGTGCCTGTTCTGCATCCATATCGCGCCGCCGCGGCCTCTCCGGACTGCAGCGCCTTGGGAAGTTCATGTCTGTCAGCATCACTCTCGAAGCCTCGCCCGGCCGCCGACTGGTGCTCTCCCACTATGCGCCGGGCGAGGAATGCCGGCCGCATCGGCACGACTGGGCGCAGGTTTCCCTGCTGCTGGCCGGGGGTTATGTCGAGGACAGCGATCAGGGGCGGGCGCGGGCCGACGGCCCGGGCCTCAGCGCCAAGCCGGGCCGCTTCGAGCACGAGAACCGCTTCGGAGACGCGGGGGCGCTGATCCTCTCACTCAACCTCGAGGCCGCCGCGCCGGAGCGGTATGTCGTCGCCCGTCCCGCCGCCGGCCACGACACCCTGAGACGGATGGCGGCCGGCGAGACCGGCATGACGGTCCTGGCGGGGACCCTGCCCGGGGAGCCGTCGGGGCCGGTCGCGACGCCCGGGCCATGGCTCAATCAGGCTCATGATCGACTGCTCGCCGAACCGGGGCTGAGCATCGCCGCCCTGGCGCGTTCCTTCGGCCTGCATCCGGTCCGCTTCGCCCGCCTGTTCCGCGAGGCCTTCGCCCAGTCCCCGAGCGCGGCCCGTCAGAACCGGCGCGCCGCCCGCGCCGTCGACCGGATCGTGCGCAGCGGGACCCCGCTGGCCGAAATCGCCGCGGCCGAAGGCTTCGCCGACCAGGCTCACCTGAGCCGAGCCGTCGGTCAGGCGACCGGCTGGAGTCCCGGCCGGCTTCGACGCCTGTTCGCCGACGTCTGAGCCGATCCGGTTTCATCCGTTCAAGACGCGCCGCGCGAGGTCGTGGGAGAGGAGAGGGCCGCAGCAGAAGAGAGAGCCGCCCATGACCCACCCGTTCCGCCTCGCCGCCCTGACCGCCGTCGCCGTCCTGCTGGCGGCGTCGCCGGCCGCCGCCGGCCCCGACGCCGCCCGCTTCCGGAGCGAGGCCGACGCCTTCATTCGCCGGGCGATGGACCAGGTCGGCGTGGTTCCTGGCCTGTCGATCGCCGTGGTCGATGGGGAGGAGGTGGTGCTGGCGGTCGGCTATGGCGTGGCCGACCTT
>NZ_JAVHLH010000241.1 GCF_031082345.1 Brevundimonas sp.
CTAGCCGGGCTCTTCGCCTCCGGTCTCCTCGTCCTCCTCGTCGTAACCGACCAACCGCAGGGCCCGGGCCTTCTGGCCCTCCAGCTCGCACCAGCGCAGCAGGCCTTCCTCGCGGCCGTGGGTGATCCACACCTCCTCGGGCCGAAGCTCGGCGAAGGTGGCGATCAATTCCGGCCAGTCGGCATGATCCGACAGCACCAGCGGCAGCTCCACGCCCCTCTGCCGGGCCCGGGCGCGCACGCCCATCCAGCCCGAGGCGAAGGCCAGCACCGGATCGGCGAAGCGGCGGGACCAGCGGTCCTGGGTCGCTGACGGCGGGGCGATCACCACCTCGCCGCCCAGCGCGTTCGGCTTCAGACCGGTGGCCGGCGACAGCGGCCCCAGATCGGCGCCTTCGCGCTCATACAGCCGGTTCAGCCGCTCGAGCGCGCCGTGGACGTAGATCGGACGGTCCCAGCCGGCCTCGCGCAGCAGGCGGATGACCCGCTGCGCCTTGCCCAGGGCATAGGCCCCGACCAGATGGGCCCGGTCGGGAAACTGCCGCAGGGAGTGAATCAGCCGGCCGATCTCCTCACCGTCCGGCGGATGGATGAAGACCGGCAGGCCGAAGGTCGCCTCGGAGATGAACACGTCGCAAGGCACGGGCTCGAACGGGGCGCAGGTCGGGTCGCGGCGGCGCTTGTAGTCGCCCGAGACCACCATGGTGACGCCCTTCCAGCGGATCACCGCCTGGGCCGAGCCGAGCACGTGGCCGGCGGGGACGAGGGTCACCTCCACGCCGTTGTGCGACGCCGTCTCGCCGTAGGCGGCCGGCTGTTCCCGCCCGGCGAAGTCCTCGCCATAGCGCTCGGCCATGATGGCCAGGGTCTGGGGGGTGGCCAGAACGGCCCCGTGGCCGGCGCGGGCATGGTCCGAATGGCCGTGGGTGATCACCGCCCGGTCGACCGGCCGGACCGGGTCGACATGAAAGTCGCCCGGCGGGCAGTAGAGCCCGGCGGGGGTCGGCCGGAGCAGGTCCTCGAAACGGATCATGGGTCGGATACGGGCCCTCGCAGCCGATGGATAACGCGCGAGTCGCGCTTGCGTCCACGCCCGGCGCGGGGCGATAGCAGGACATGGCTTCCTCCACCCTCGTCTCCCTGCTGCCCCAGCTGGCGTCCGGCGCGGCCCACACCCACGCCCTGGGCTTCGTTTTCGACGGGCTGGAGGGCGATCGCGTCCGCATCCGCGTGCCGTGGCGCGAGGATCTGGTCGGCGATCCGGACACCGGCGTGCTGGCGGGCGGCCTGGTCACCGCCCTGCTCGACCACGTCGGCGGGCTGGCGGTGTGGATCGCGCTGGACCGGTTCGAGCCGATCGCCACCCTCGACCTGCGCGTCGACTATATGCGGGCCGCCGAGCCGCGGCGGGACCTGATCGCCGAGGCGCGCTGCTACCGACTGACCCACTCGATCGCCTTCGTCCGGGCCTGGGCCTTCGAGGACGGGCCGGAGGACCCCGTGGCGGCGGCCCAGGCGGCCTATATGCTCAGCGCCGGCGACGGGCGGACGGCGGGCGCCAACCTGTCCGTCCAGCGGGGAGCCGCCGGATGAGCGCCCTGCTGGACCGCCTGCCCTATGCGCGCTTTCTCGGGCTGGAATCGGACCAGGACGGCGACGTCCTGACCGTGACCATGCCGTTCGCGGATCGTCTGATCGGCAATCCGATGCTGCCGGCCCTGCACGGGGGGGCCACGGCCGCCCTGCTGGAGCTGACCGCCGTGGCCCAGGTGGCGCTGTCCTATCCGCGCCTGAGCCTGCCGCGCCCGATCAACGTCACGGTGGCCTATCTGCGCTCCGGACGGCCGGTGGACGTGCACGCCCGCGCCCGCATCAGCAAGGCCGGCCGGCGCGTGGCCCATGTGCTGGCCGAGGCCTGGCAGGAGGACGAGGCCCAGCCGATAGCCTCCCTCACCGCCCACTTCCTGGTGGCCGAACACGACCTCTAGTTGTAGTCTGTTGTAACGTCCGATTGCTTGCTCTACGCGATGGTTAATCGCGGGAGGAAACCATGACGAGACACAGTATCGGCGAGGCCCTGGCGGCCCGCCTCTACACCGCCGAAGCGGCGATCGACCGGGCGTTGGCGGACGCCGCAGCCCTCGCCGCGGCCCTGCCGGAGGCCCGGGCGCAGGCTTGGCTGTCGGCGGTCACCGGCCAGCGCGCCTTCACCGGGGCGGCGGCTGCGATCAGCGCCCTGGCCGAGGCGCGGGGCCATCTGGTCCAGACCCACAACACTTTGGCGGCGCTGGCGCGGAAGATGGGGCTGGAGGCCCTCGCCGTGGGCCCTGTCGACAAGCCGGGCGACACGCCCCCGGTCGGCGGCGGGGTGTGTCCGGAAGGCGACACAAGCCGGAACGTGGTCAACAAATCCCTACCAAGTATTGGCGAGCCGTGTTAAGACCTTGTTCACTATTTCAGTTTGGAGGCTTCTATGGATAAGGCTCAAGTCATCGCCAGCCTCGCCGGCGATCTGTATGCGACGGAGCAGTCCGTTGACGAGGCCATCGCCCGCGCGACGACGCTGGTGCAGTCGATGATCGGAACGCGCACGGTCCTCGGCGTCTCCGCCGTAGTCGGCTCCGAGTCGCAGGCCAAGGCGATGGACGCGATCGCGAGCCTGGGCGCTGCACGCCAGGCCATGGTCACCTGCCATGAGGAACTGGCGAAGGATCACCGCCGCATGGGCTACGGCGTTTACGCGTCGGACGGGCAGGACAAGCCTCGGGAGGTGCCGAAGGTGCCGATCATTGGCGAGCACCGTCTCCGCGCGGTTTAATTCAATGTAATGTCCGCCAGCGGTCATTCCCGCTGGCCATGACTTCAGGCACTATCGCCCCCATGCACGAAGGTGTGGGGGCGATTCTGTGTTAACGACCATCTACTCCCAGCTAGTCTTGGCCGCCGCGGTGCTCGTGGTCAGCTTTGCTTTTTGGAAAGGCGACGAACCGGAACGCATAGGGGCCGCAGCTTACGCGCTAGTCTTTCTAGGCGCGCTTATGACTCCCGACAGCGGCAACCTGAGCGTTCCGCAGTGGAGCCTGATGGCGATGGACGTTGTCCTGCTTGCGGTTTTTCTCGGTCTCGCCCTGCACAGCCGCCGGAGCTGGCTGGTCTGGGCGTCGGCGTTCCAGGCGCTGATCGTCACTGGTCACGTCCTCGTCGCTGCCCACTTGCGGCCGCCGTCCAACGCCTTCGCGACCGTTATCAACATGTCCAACTACGGCCTGCTGATCGCGATGGCTGTCGGCACCTTCTGGGCTTGGCAGGAGCGGCGGATCGCCGCCATGGGATCGACAACAGGGCAGGCCCGCCACGCCTGTAGACGGGCGCGGTCCCGCGCGGAGGAAGCCCCAGTGTTCGACACAATCTACTCCCAGATCGGCGCGGCGGTCGGCGTGGTCGTCGTGGCGTTCGCCTTCCTGAAGGGCGACGAGCCCGAGCGGGTCGGGGCCGGCGCCTATGCCCTGGGCTCGCTGGCGGCGCTGCTGATTCAGGACGACAGCCAGCTGTATGGTCCGCAGTGGGGGCTGATGATCGTCGAGACGGTCCTTCTGGCGGCCTATGTCGCCCTGGCGTGGAAAAGCCGCCGGTCCTGGCCCGTCTGGGCCAGCGGGCTCCAGTCGCTGGTCGTCATGAGCCACCTGCTGACCACGACCGACGTCCGCCCCCCGATCGCGGCCTTCTACGCCGTCATCAACCTGGCCAGCTACGGCATCCTTCTCGTCCTCGCCCTAGGAGTCCTCCAGGCCTGGCGGGACCGCCGGACCCTCGGACTGGAGTAGCCACGGCGGCCGTTAGGTGGATATTCCTAACTATGCACTTTACAAACCGGGTCAATCTGGTAGGTTGAGTCATGGCCAACGCAACGCTTTCAGACCCGATCTTTCACGACGAGGACGCCGCTCGCGCTCACTTCGAAAAGGTGCGCTGGCCGGACGGTCGGACCTGCCCGCATTGCGGCGTGGTCGAGGCCTCTACCGAGTTGAAGGGCAAGGCCCATCGCAAGGGCCTCTACAAGTGCAACGCCTGTGATCGCCAGTTCACGGCGACCATCGGCACGGTCTACGAGGACTCCAAGGTTCCCCTGAACAAGTGGCTGCTGGCCATGCACCTGATGTGCGCCAGCAAGAAGGGTATCTCGGCCCTCCAGCTTCAACGCGAGCTCGCCCTCGGTTCCTACCGCACGGCGTGGTTCATGGCGCACCGCATCCGCGAGGCCATGACCGACACCGACAACACCCCGCTAGGCGGCGAGGGCAAGGTCGTTGAGGCCGATGAAACCTACT
>NZ_JAVHLH010000242.1 GCF_031082345.1 Brevundimonas sp.
CAAATTCGGCACCGTCGGCGCCGTCGCCCTCGACAGCCAGGGCCGGCTCGCGGCCGGCACCTCGACCGGCGGCATGACCGCCAAGCGCTGGGGCCGGGTCGGCGACGTGCCGGTGATCGGCGCCGGCACCTACGCCTCCAACGCCGACGGCTGCGCCGTCTCGGCCACCGGATCGGGCGAGTATTTCATCCGCGCCACCGTGGCCCGCGACATCTGCCACCGCACCGCCGCCGGCGCCGACGTCCAGACCGCCGCCGAGGCCGAGATCGCCGACGTCGGCTCCATCGGCGGCGACGGCGGCGTCATCGTCATGGGCCTGGACGGGATGCCCGCCTTCGCCATCAACACCTCCGGCATGTACCGCGGCGCGGTCTCGGCCGATGCGCCCGCGCGCGTGGCCATCTACGGCGATGAGGCGCTGCGCCCGTGACCACCGGCGCGACCATCGACCTGGCGGAAAAGTTCGCCGCCTTCTCCGACCACTGGCGCCCCCGCGTCGCCGCCCGGCTGAACGGCCAGGACGTGGGCTGGTCAAGGTCCAGGGCGTCTTCCCCTGGCACAGTCACGCCGGCGCCGAAGAGATGTTCCTGGTCTGGAAGGGCCGCTTCCGGGTCGAGTTCCGCGACCGGATCGAGACCCTCGATCCCGGCCAGTTCATCGTCGTGCCGCGCGGCGTCGAACACCGCACCGCCGCCGACGACGAGGCCGAGGTGCTGATTTTCGAGCCGTCGGAGGTGATCAACACCGGCGACGCCCCGGCCTCCGACTTCACCGCACCCCAGGGCCAGACCGTATGACGAAGACCCAGCGCGACACCCCCGGCGTCATCGCCCCGCCGCCGCTGATCTACATCGGCTTCCTGCTGGCCGGCTGGGTCGTCTTCCGCTTCGCCAACCCCGCCGTCGTCGGGTCCGAGCTTCACGGCTGGCTGAGCCTCGGCTTCGGCATGGAGACCCAGGCGCGCCGCATCGTCTCCCTGCCGCTGATCATCGGCGGCCTGCTGCTGGACGGCGCCGCGGCCGGCTATTTCCGCCGCCTCGGCACCGCCGTCGAGCCGTGGAAACCGAGCACCGTCCTCGGCACGGACGGCCTCTACCGCTTCAGCCGAAATCCCATCTACCTCGGCTTCGCCATCACCTACGTCGGACTCGCCATCGCCATGGACAGCGTCCTCGTCCTGCTCCTGCTGATCCCCTGCCTGTTCGTCGTCGACCGCTTCGTGATCCAGCGCGAGGAGCGCTACCTGTCCGCCAAATTCGGCGCCGACTACGACGCCTATCGCGCCCGGGTGCGGCGATGGCTGTAGCCCCCGACCCGCGCCCCGATCCGCGCGACGAACTGTCCCTGATGGCCATGGAGGAGCTGGACGCCGCCTGCGGCCTGGCCTGGACCGAGATCAAGGCCATCACCCCCTGGGGCGACAGCTTCACCGGCTTCGCCCCCTCGGGCCGCGAGGTCGAGATCGAGCGCCGCTATCTCTGGGCCCATGATCCGGAGGGCTCGGTCGCGGTCGAGATCGAGGTGCGCGACGTCGGGGCCCGCACCGGGGCCGAGGCCAAGGCCCTGATCACCCCCGACTGACCAGTTCGCGCACCCGGCGAATCCGCCACGCCGTTAACCTTTACCGTTGCCAAGCGGCCCGGCGGGGGCAAGATGCCCCCGTCCGCGAACGGCGGTCGTTCCAGCGGGGAGCCCCATGTCCTACGACGACGATTTCGCCGGCGTCGATGCGGTCGGCGCCCCGCTCGACCCGACCATCATGATCGGCGCCGATCCGATGTTCTGGGGCGCGGTCCTGCTCGCCGTGCTGGTGGCGGCCATGATCGGCTGGCTGATCGGGGCGGACTCGCGCTCGAAGCGGGCCGACGCCGCCGGGGCCATCTGGAAGGCGATCGACGACGCCGCCAAGGCCGCCATGAAGGCCGACACCGAGGCCCTCCCGGCCCGCGCCTCTGACCTCCACCGCATCCTCCGCGCTCGTCTGGGCAAGACCCTGAAGTTCGGCGGCGAACTGACCGGGTGCGTCGACGCCCTCGCCCGGGCGCTGAAGGGCGAGGGCGGGCACGGGGGCGAGCCTTCGGGCCATGAGCCTCCCCCGGAGGAGGACGCGACGGCGGCGCGCCACGACGCGAACGCTCCGGCCTCGTCGGCCGCCGCCAATGTCACCATCGTCTCGATCCACCCGACGGCGACCGACCACCCCGGACGCCCCGGACACAGCAAACGCTCGATGACCACCAAGGAGCGCAACGACGCTCTTCGGCTCGCGGTCGCCGACTTCAATGACTACTGGCGCCACCGGTCGGCCCGCGAGGGCGACATGCGCGCGGTCATCGCCGAGCTCTCCAATCCGGGCCCGCGGCGTCCGCCGCTCAGCCACGGCGCTGCGCATCACTGACGCAGGCGGTTCCCCCCGGCGTGGAAACCCCTTAAGCCGGACGCATGAAACTCGCCTCACTCAAGCATGGCCGCGACGGCCGCCTCGTCCTCGTCTCCAGCGACCTCGCCTGGTTCACCGACGCCTTCCTGATCGCCCCGACCCTGCAGGCGGCGCTGGACGACTGGGACCGGGTCGAGCCGCATCTGCGGGCCCTGTCAGAAAGCCTCGAACACGGCGGCGTGCCGCGCGGCCGCTTCCATGAACGCGAGGCCGCCTCGCCCCTGCCCCGCGCCTATCAGTGGGCCGACGGCTCGGCCTATGTGAATCACGTCGCCCTCGTGCGGCAGGCGCGCGGCGCCGAAATGCCCGAGAGCTTCTGGACCGACCCCCTGATGTACCAGGGCGGCTCCGACGGCTTCCTCGCCCCCCGCGATCCGATCCCGCTGGCCGACGAGAGCTGGGGCTGCGACCTCGAGGCAGAGGTCGTGGTCGTGACCGGCGACGTGCCCCAGGGCGTCAGCCGCGAAGAGGCCCTAAGCCACATCCGCCTCGTCGGCCTCGTCAACGACGTCAGCCTGCGCAACCTGATCCCGGCCGAACTGGCCAAGGGTTTCGGCTTCGTCCAGTCCAAACCGGCCTCGGCCCTGTCGCCGGTGTTCGTCACCCCGCGCGCCCTCGGCGACCGCTGGCAGGACGGCAAGCTGAAGGGCCAGCTGAACGTCCAGCTCAACGGCCAGGACTTCGGCAAGGCCGACGCCGGGACCGACATGACCTTCGACTTCGGCACCCTGATCGCCCATCTGGCCAAGACCCGGAACCTGTGCGCCGGCACCATCATCGGCTCGGGCACCGTCTCCAACCGCGACGCCGACGGCGGCCCCGGCAAGCCGGTCAGCGACGGCGGCCTGGGCTACTCCTGCATCGCCGAGGTCCGCACGGTCGAAACCATCCTGCGCGGCAAGCCCGAGACCCCCTTCCTCAAACACGGCGACACCGTCCGCATCGAGATGCTGGACGACCACCACCACTCCATCTTCGGCGCCATCGAACAGACGGTCGGGCCAGTCTAGCCCACCCGCCGCAGCGCCTCCTCCAGCGCCCGGTCGGCCGACACGGCCACGTCCGGCTGCACCCCGACGCCCTCCCAGTTGGTCCCGGTCGCCGGATGGCGCGCCTCGCCGATCGGCATGATGACGGTGAACCACGGGCCCAGATCCATGGCGATCGAGGGATTGGCCCCGCCGCCGGTGACCTCGCCGATCACCGTGGCGCGGCCCGCCGCCTGCAGGTCATAGGCCACGGCCTCCGCCGCCGAGAAGGTCCCCGGCCCGACCAGCACCATGATCGGCTGGGTCGGAAAGGTCGGCTCCGCCACCGCATTGGCGAAACGTTCGAACGTGTCACGCCCGTCCGGGACGCAGTCCTCGGGGTCGTCCGGGTTCGGCTTGCAGCGCCGGAACTGGATGTCCTCCAGCCGCATCGGCTGCGGCGCGAAATGCCCCATCAGCTGGCGCAGCGCCGCCTCTCCGCCGCCCAGGTTGTCGCGCAGGTCCAGCACCAGCGCCCGCGCCCCGGCCAGTTTCGCCATCGTCGCATCGATCGCGGCCGCCGAGTCCGGATGGCCGCTGAACGACGCCAGGTTCAGATATCCCACGCCGCCGTCCAGCACCCTGGCCTCGCGCACGCCCCAGCCGTTCCGCGCCTCCTCGGCGCCCATCTGCTCCATCGTCGGACCGGGCCCCTCGGCGGCGACGTCGTCGCGGCTGCGCCCCTCGATCCACACCTGCAGATGCTTGTCGCCCGACGCGGCCAGCAGGTCGGCGTTGATCGCCTGGCGGAAGGCCTCCGGATCGGTCAGCGCCATATAGACATTGCGCCGCCCGGCCAGCCGCGCCCGGATCGCCGGCGTCCGCTCGACCCTCACATAGTGGG
>NZ_JAVHLH010000243.1 GCF_031082345.1 Brevundimonas sp.
ACATCACGGCGGTGGATTATCCGGGACGAGAGCCGCGCTTCGAGGTGGTCTATCACCTGCTGTCCCTGACCCGGAACGCCCGGGTCCGCGTCAAGGTCACGACCGACGAGCGCCAGCCCGTGCCGAGCGCCGTGTCGGTCTTCCCCTGCGCCGACTGGTTCGAGCGCGAGGCGTTCGACATGTACGGCATGCTGTTCTCGGACCACCCGGACCTGCGCCGGCTGCTGACCGACTACGGCTTCCAGGGACATCCGCTGCGCAAGGACTTCCCGATGACCGGCTATGTCGAGGTCCGCTACGACGACGAGCAGAAGCGGGTGGTCTACGAACCGGTCAAGCTGACCCAGGAGTTCCGCAATTTCGATTTCGAGTCGCCCTGGGAAGGCGCGGACTATCCGGCCCCGGTGCTGCCGGGCGACGAGAAGGTGACCGGCTGATGGCTGATTCCTCCACCCTCCCGCCGCCGCTCGGCGCGAGCGTGTTCGACGACGAGCACGACGGCCGCACCGAGCACGCGCGCGCGCTCGACGACCGCAAATTCACGATCAATTTCGGCCCGCAGCACCCGGCGGCGCACGGCGTGCTGCGTCTGGTGCTGGAGCTCGACGGCGAGCTGGTCACTCGCGTCGACCCGCATATCGGCCTGCTGCACCGCGGCACCGAGAAGCTGATGGAGGCGCGCACCTACCTCCAGAACATCCCCTACCTGGACCGCCTCGACTACGTCGCGCCGATGAACCAGGAGCACGCCTTCTGCCTGGCCATCGAGAAGCTGCTGGGCATGGACGTGCCGTACCGCGGTCAGCTGATCCGGGTGCTGTATTCCGAGATCGGCCGCATCCTCTCGCACCTGCTGAACGTGACCACCCAGGCCATGGACGTCGGCGCCCTGACGCCGCCGCTGTGGGGCTTCGAGGAACGCGAGAAGCTGATGGTGTTCTACGAGCGCGCCTCGGGCGCCCGTCTGCACGCCAACTATTTCCGTCCGGGCGGGGTGCATCAGGACCTGTCGCCCGACCTGATCGACGACATCGGCCGCTGGTGCCTGGAGTTTCCGGCGGCGCTGAAGGACATCGAGTCCCTCGTCACCGAGAACCGCATCTTCAAGCAGCGCAACGTCGACATCGGCGTGGTCACCAAACAGCAGGCGCTGGAGTGGGGCTTCACCGGCGTCATGCTGCGCGGCTCGGACATCCCGTGGGACCTGCGCAAGTCGCAGCCGTACGAGTGCTACGCCGATCTCGAGTTCGACATCGCCGTGGGCAAGAACGGCGACTGCTGGGACCGCTACCTGTGCCGCATCGAGGAGATGAAGCAGTCGGTGCGGATCATGGAGCAGTGCATCCACAAGCTGCGCAATTGCCCCGGCGAGCCGGTCATCACCGAGGACAACAAGATCGTGCCGCCGCGTCGGGGCGAGATGAAGCGGTCGATGGAATCGCTGATCCACCACTTCAAGCTCTACACCGAGGGCTTCCGCACGCCGGAAGGCGAGGTCTACGCCTCGGTCGAGGCGCCCAAGGGCGAGTTCGGGATCTACCTGGTCAGTGACGGCAGCAACAAGCCGTACCGGGTCAAGATCTCGGCCCCGGGCTTCCGACATCTACAGGCCATGGACTGGATGAACCGCGGCCACATGCTGGCCGACGTGAGCGCCATCCTGGGCTCGCTGGATATCGTGTTCGGAGAAGTGGACCGATGAGCGTTCGTCGTCTCGCCAAGGAACAGCCCGCCTCGTTCGCCTTCTCCAAGGCGACGAAGGCGAAGGCCGACTGGTGGATCGCCAAATACCCCGCCGACCGCCGCCAGTCGGCGGTGATCCCGATCCTGTGGCTGGTCCAGAAGCAGGAAGGCTGGGTCTCCGAGCCCGCCATCCGCGCCATCGGCGAACTGCTGGGCATGCCCTACATCCGGGTGCTGGAGGTGGCGACCTTCTACACCATGTTCATGCTCGAACCCGTTGGTTCTGCTGCGCTTATCCAGGTGTGCGGCACGACGCCGTGCATGCTGCGCGGGGCGGGGGACCTGATGAAGGTCTGCAAGGACAAGATCGGGCCGAAGCAGACGGTGAGCGCCGACGGCCGGTTCACCTGGGAAGAGGTCGAGTGCCTCGGCGCCTGCGCCAATGCGCCGATGGCGATGATCAACGACTACTATTTCGAAGACCTGACGCCCGAGAACATGGCCCAGATCATCGACGACTTCGCCGCCGGCAAGAAACCCAAGCCGGGGTCGCGGGTCGGCCGGCACAGCTCGGAACCGGAAGGCGGGGCCCTGACCCTGACCGATCCGAAGCTGTATGACGGCTCGGCCGCGGCGAAGATCGACAAGCTGCCCAACAGCGATCCGGTCCCGGCATGACGCGTCCGGATCTCTCCGACGACGGCAAGGTCGCGCAGTACCGCGCGGAACTGCGCATGGTCGGCCGCAACCAGCGGCTGGCGGGCTTCGCCCTCGTCATCCTCGGCGCCGTGGCCGTCTGGGGCGGGACCGTGGCCGGTCCGGCCGGGCCCGCGATCCAGTGGCTCGGCTACGCGGCGCTGGCCTTCGGCTGGGCCCTGATGCTGGCCGCCATCTTCCTGCGCACGCGGTATCACCGCCGGCGCATGCAGGAGATGGATCGATGAACGGTCAGAAGCCCATCAACTGGATGGTCATGGTGTGGGCCGGGCTCGCCGACATGGTCGTCGGCGTCGTCCTGGCCACGGCGGCGCTGAACGGCATGCTGGGCGACAGCGACCAGACGGTCCTCGCGGGGGTCGGCGGACTGCTTATCGTGGTCGGACTCGGCATCTTCGTGTGGGGCCGCAACAATCTCAGCAAGGCCGAGAGCCGGCGTGGAGACCTGAACTGACCATGGTCGGAATCCTCGAAGACAAGGATCGCATCTTCACCAACCTCTACGGGCTCCAGGACTGGGGCCTCGAAGGGGCGAAGAAACGCGGCGCGTGGAACGCCACGAAGGACATGCTCGACCTCGGGCGCGACTGGATCATCGCCAACGTCAAGAACTCGGGCCTGCGCGGCCGGGGCGGCGCCGGTTTCTCGACCGGTCTGAAGTGGTCCTTCATGCCCAAGGAGCTGAAGGACCGCCCGCACTATCTGGTGGTCAACGCCGACGAGTCGGAGCCCGGCACCGCCAAGGACCGGGAGATCATGCGCCACGATCCGCAGCTGCTGATCGAGGGTTGCCTGATCGCCAGCTTCGCGATGCAGGCGCACGCCTGCTACATCTATCTGCGCGGCGAATATGTGCTGGAGCGCGAGCGCATGGAGGCCGCGGTCAAGCAGGCCTATGACGCGAAGCTGATCGGCAAGAACAACGTCCACGGCTGGGATTTCGACGTCTACATCCACCACGGCGCCGGGGCCTATATCTGCGGCGAGGAGACGGCCCTGCTGGAAAGCCTGGAGGGCAAGAAGGGCCAGCCGCGGCTGAAGCCGCCGTTCCCGGCCGGCGCGGGCCTGTACGGCTGCCCGACCACGGTCAACAACGTCGAGTCGATCGCCGTCGTCGGCACGATCCTGCGCCGCGGGGCGGAGTGGTTCGCGGGCTTCGGCCGGCCGAACAACACCGGCACCAAGCTGATGACCATCAGCGGCCACGTGAACCGGCCGTGCAATGTCGAAGAGGCGATGTCGATCCCGCTGAAGCAGCTGCTGGAAGAGCACTGCGGCGGCGTGCGCGGCGGCTGGGACAATCTCAAGGCCGTGATCCCGGGCGGCTCGTCCGTGCCGCTGATCACCCGCGAGATGTCGGAAACCGCCCTGATGGATTTCGACAGCCTGCGCGACATGCGTTCGGGCCTCGGCACCGCGGCGGTGATCGTGATGGACAATTCGACCGATCTGGTCCGCGCCATCGCCCGCATCAGCTATTTCTACAAGCACGAGAGCTGCGGCCAGTGCACGCCGTGCCGCGAGGGCACCGGCTGGATGTGGCGGGTGCTGGAGCGGATGGCCATCGGCGAGGCCGATCCGTCCGAGATCGACCTGCTGCTGGACGTCGCCGGCCAGGTCGAAGGCCACACCATCTGCGCCCTCGGCGACGCCGCGGCTTGGCCGGTTCAGGGCCTGATCCGGCATTTCCGCCACGAGATCGAGGAGCGCATCGCCTCCTACCGCAGCCGCCGCGCGAATTTCGCCGGCCACGCGATCGCGGCGGAGTGACGATGCGCCTGACCGCCGTCCTGATGCTGGCGCCCTTCGCCCTCGCCGCCTGCGGCGAGCGGGCGAACCAACCCGCGCCGACTCCGGCCGAGACGGTGTCCGCCGCGCCGGCGGAGACCGACGCCGCTCCGGC
>NZ_JAVHLH010000244.1 GCF_031082345.1 Brevundimonas sp.
GGCCGGTCGCCGCGCTCGTCGATGGCGGCCTGCAGGGTGACGAGAGCGGCGGCGCGGGCCAGGGCGGCGGCGGCCCCGGCCTCGCCGAGCCGCAGCTCCAGTGCGTCCAGCCACAGCGGATCGGCCGGCTGGCCTTCGGACCCGTCGGTCAGCAGCCGCAGCCGCTCGCGCAGCGCCTTCTCATAGGCGGCGACGGCGGCGGCGTGGTCCGGGTCGGCCGCGAACACCAGCCGGTCGAAGAATTTCAGCCGCGCCGCCCGGGCGTCGGAGAACAGCCGGTCCTGCTCCGGCGTGGCCCAGACCGGGCGCAGATAGTCCAGCAGCCGCCCCGGCTGGGCCGTCTCGCCGTCGATGCGGACGATGCGCCGCGCCGCGCCGGGCGACTGGACCCCGGTGCCCAGCTTCGTCTCGCCGTCGCCGTCCGTCAGGACCGCGGCCACCGCCCAGGCCCGGCCGCCGGCCTCGCCGGGCTCGCGCCGCCCCATCTCCGGCGCGCTCGCCCCGCGCAGCCCCTTGCCCGGGGTGAACAGGCTCAGCGCCTCCAGCAGATTGGTCTTCCCCGCCCCGTTCGGCCCATGCAGCACCACCGTCCCCGCCGCGATGGGCAGGGTGGCCGCTGCGTAGGAGCGGAAGTCGGTGAGGGTGAGGGCGGTGATCAAGCGATTGGCCGGGGGCTGGTGATGAGTGGCTGGATCGGGCGCATCCGCCGCCGCCAACCCCTAGCCACTATTGAGCCCCTTCCCAACCCGGGGATGCGAGGCCTTACCGGCTTTGGCCCGCCTGACCCCCGCGTGCCTTCATCCGGGCGACGCCGTGGGGCGGCATGCTGAAGCCGACGGCCTCGCCGGGATTCACGGCGACACCGTATTCGTCGCCAACCACATTCAGAATCCAGTCGGCGCGAACCTGACGCGCGTAGGGATATTGAGGCGCGTTGCGGGACCAGTTCGAGCATTTCCCGGCGGTGGTGAAGACGACGAGCGCGAGATAGCCCTCCGGCGTGGACACCGTCAGCGGCGAGATGGCTTGGGGCTCAGGGCCCGGGTCTTCCGCGAGCATAACGACGACGTTCGAGTTCATGAACGCCGACGCGAAATCATCAAGGTTTCCGCCGTTCTGTGCGGCGATGATCGCCGCTTCGAGCGCCGCGCCAGCCTCCTCGGGCGGGGGGACCTGCACGGCCTACACCCGCAGCGGCATCAGCACGTACTGCACGCCCGGATCACCCGGGTCCAACACCAGTGTCGGGCTGGCCGGGTCGGCGAATTTGAAATGCGCCGTCTCGCCGGTGATCTGGCCGGCGACGTCCAGCAGATAGCGGGCGTTGAAGCCGATCTCGAAGGGCTCTTCGGAATAGCCGATCTCGACCTCCTCGACCCCCTGGCCGGCCTCCATGTTGCGCACCGTCAGGGTGACGCGGTCCAGCTCGAAGGCCAGTTTCACGCTGCGGCTCTTCTCGGCCGAGATGGTGGCGACGCGGTCGACGGCCGAGGCGAAGACGGCGTTGTCGATGTCGGCCTGTTTGTCGTTCCCCTTGGGGATGACCCGCATGTAGTCGGGGAAGGCGCCGTCGATGACCTTGGAGGTCAGGCTGGCCTGGCCGAATTCGAAGCGGATCTTCTGCGGGCTGACCATGACCTCGACGGGGCCCGAGCCGTCGTCGAGCAGGCGGCGGACCTGGTCGATGGTCTTGCGCGGGACGATCACGCCGGGGCCGCCGGCGGCGCCCTCGGGGGCCGGGGTCTCGGCAAGGGCCAGGCGGTGGCCGTCGGTGGCCACGGCGCGCAGCAGCGGGATGCCGTTCTCGGCCACGGTGTGGAGATAGAGGCCGTTCAGATAATAGCGCGTCTCTTCGGTCGAGACCGCGAACCGGGTCTTGTCGATCAGCCGGGCCAGGTCTTCCTTGGGCAGGGAGAAGCGCGTGCCCGAGGTGTCGGTCGACATGACCGGGAAGTCGCCGGCCGGCAGGACCGGCAGGTTGAATTTGGAGCGGCCGGCCTGGACCACCAGCCGGGGATCGTCGCCGTTGTAGCTGAGCGAGACCTCGGCCCCCTCGGGCAGTTTGCGGACGATCTCGTAGAGGGTGTGGGCCGGGGCGGTGATCTGGCCCTCGACATTCACCTGGGCCTCGGCCTCGTCGACCATCTCCATGTCGAGGTCGGTGGCGGCGAACGACAGCTTGTCGCGGCCAGCGCTGAGCAGGACGTTCGACAGGATCGGAATGGTGTTCCTGCGCTCGACGACGCTCTGCACGTGGCCGAGGGCCTTGAGGAGCGCGGATCGTTCGATGGTCAGCTGCATTTGGTCTCGCCCGGGGTGCGGCGACTCAAGGCGTCACCGCGAATAGAGGGCCTTGGACACTAGCGGATTGGCGGCGCGGAGCAAGGAAGGGGCGAGGGTCGAGGGTCGAGGGGCGAGGGAGGATGCGGAGGGACGTGTGGATAACCCACAGGCGGGGCCGGGGCGTCTTCAGCCCGCGCCCCTCGCCCCTCGACCCTAACCCCTCAATTTGCGGGTCAGCGCCTCGACGTCCCGGGCGATCTGGTCGTCCTGGGCCATCAGCTCCTCGATCTTGCGTACGCCGTGCAGGACCGTGGTGTGGTCGCGTCCGCCGAAGCGGCGCCCGATGTCGGGATAGGAACGGGTCGTGTGCTGCTTGCACAGCCACATGGCGATCTGGCGCGGCCGCGCGACGGAGCGCGTGCGGCGCTCGGACAGCAGGTCAGCCTGCTTCAGGGTGAAATGCTCGGCGACGGTCTTCTGGATCTCGTCGACGGTGATGCGGCGCTCGGGGCCGCCGCGCAGGGCGGAGCCCAGCAGCGTCTGGGTCTCCTCGACGGTCAGGGCCGACAGCCGGGCGCCGGCGACGGCGGCCAGGGTGTTCACGGCCCCTTCCAGTTCGCGCATCGAGCCGGGGGTGCGGTCGACCAGGTGCTCCAGCACCTCGGCCTGGGCCTCGCCGGAGACGACGCCGAGGTTCGCCAAGGCCTGTATGCGGCTGCGGGCCACGGCGAGCTTCAGGGCGCGGTCGGCCGGCTCGACCGGGCAGGTCAGGCCCGAGGCCAGGTGGCTGCGCAGGCGCGGCTCGACCTCGGTCAGGGCCATCGGCGGGCGGTCGGCCGACAGGACGATGCGTTTGCCGTCCTCGATCAGGGCGGTCAGGGTCGACAGCAGTTCTTCCTGGGTCGAGGCCTTGCCGCCGACGAACTGGACGTCGTCGATCAGCAGCATGTCGGCGCCGCGCAGGCTTTCCTTGAAGGCCGCGGTCGAACGATCCTGCATGGCCCGCACGAAGGTCGACAGGAAGCGCTCGGCGGTCAGATAGACCACCTTGGCGTCCGGGCGCAGGCGCTGGGCCTCCCAGGCGATGGCGTTGAGCAGATGGGTCTTGCCGTAGCCATAGGGGCCGCAGAAGAAGATCGGGTTGAAGTGGCCGTCGGCCCAGCAGGCGGCCTGTCGGGCGATGGCGAGGGCGAAGGCGTTGCCCTGGCCTTCCACGAAGCTGTCAAAATTGAGCCGCTCCTGCAGCCCGGCGGCGCGCACCGCGCGGGCGCCGTCGGCGACGGGGCCGTGCGTCGCCATCGGCATCGGCACGACATTGGCGACGGGGGCTTCGGCGCGACCGGCGGCGACCTGGGAGGCCGGCGGGGTCGACACCATCTCGGCCCGGCAGCGGACCTCGAGGCGGCGCGACAGGCCGTCGAGGCCCAGCCATAGTTCATTCATGCGGCGCAGGGCGTTCTTGCGCACCCAGTCACGGGCATAGGCGGTCGGGGTGACAAGGATCAGCTGGCCGGCGCCGTCGGCCCGCACCGCCGAGGGGGCGATGTAGGAGCTGAAGGCGCCCTCGCCGATCTCGCTGCGCAGGCGACCCGCCGCCTCGGTCCAGATACGATCCGGATCGGTCATCCCAGCCATCTGCGCTCCCCCCGCCATACTCAGTCACCCGCCAAAAGAATTCATCACCCGACGCCCTTCGAGCGGCCTGGATCGGGGACGACTTCTCCTGTCCGGTGCGGCTGGGCGCCGCCCGGGGTGGGGTCGTACTCTCGATCAGACATCTCACGCCGCCGCGAAACTGGTCCCGCGCCGTGTTCATCCGTGGTGGGATGGAAGTGCGTTAGAGGCCCAAACTTACGCCGGGAGCGGGGGGCGTCAACGCTGATTCGAATCGTAAAAGGCAGTTAAATTGTTTGACTCCGCTAAAGCCAAACGGTGACAGCGGAATCCCCGAATTCGCCACCGGGGCGAGCACAATTCAGGCTC
>NZ_JAVHLH010000245.1 GCF_031082345.1 Brevundimonas sp.
GTCCGGCCGGCAAGCTCGTCCAGATCGGCGCCTATTCCAGCGAGGCCTCCGCACGCGCCGCCTGGGCCCGTCTCGATCTCGACGGCCTGACGCCGGTGTTCGAGGCCGTCGAGGTCGGCGGCCGCCGCCTGGTCCGGCTCAAGGTCAAGGCGCCCGCGACCGGCGCCGCCGCCGTCTGCGCCGCCGCCGGCGTCGACGACCCGTGGTGCCACCGCGCCGCCTGAGGCGGTGAAACCCCGCATCCACAGTCCGTTGTCCGCCGCTCCGTTGACGGCGCGCTCCGGCCCGGCGATTCTGGGGTCTGAAGGCCACGCGTCGAGTCGGTGGCCGCGGAGCATTGAATCCCCATGGCTGACCCCACGGTCATCGTCGTCGGTAACGAGAAGGGCGGGGCGGGCAAGTCGACGCTCGCCATCCACATCGTCTGCGGCCTGCTCCACGCCGGCAAGTCGGTGGCGATCATCGACCTCGACCTGCGTCAGCGCTCAATGGCCAAATTCTTCGCCAATCGCGCCGCCTGGATGGCCGGAAACGACCAGACCCTGCTGATGCCGTTCGAACCGGACATGGGCGACGGCAAGGCCCTGGCCCGGGCCGACGAGTCCGAGCAGCTGGCGCGCTTCGACGCCGCCTTCGCCGAAGCGCGGACCCGCGCCGACTTCATCCTGATCGACACGCCCGGCGGCGACACCCTGCTGTCGCGCACGGCCCACGGCCTCGCCGACCAGATCGTCACCCCGATGAACGACAGCTTCGTCGACTTCGACCTGCTCGGTCAGATCGATCCGGTCACCCTCGACCTGCTCAAGCCCTCGATCTACTCGGAGAGCGTCTGGGAGGCGCGCAAGCACCGCGCCGTCACCGAGGGCCGCGCCGCCGCCATCGACTGGATCGTGGTGGTCAACCGCATGGCCGTCGCCGCCGCCCGCAACCGCCAGCGCCTCGAGGAGCGGATGGAGAAGCTGGCCCGCCGCGTCGGCTTCCGCATCGGCCCCGGCCTGCGCGACCGGGTCATCTATCGCGAGCTGTTCCCCTTCGGCCTGACCGTCGCCGACCTGTCCAATGATATCCGCCCGGTGGCGGTGTCGCTGGCCCATGTCGCGGCGCGGCAGGAGCTGCGCAACCTGATGCAGGCGCTCGGCCTCGACGGCGGCTCCCTGAACGCGCCGCTGGACGAAGCGGCGTGAGGTCTTGAGCCTCGTCTGGCTGGCGCTGGCGGCGATCGCCGTCTGGGCGCTGGTGCGACTGGGCCGCCAGTCCGAGCGTCGCGGCAGAGCGCACTGGCGGGTGACCGCCACCCTGTTCAGCGCCGTCCTGATCGCCGGGGCCGTCCTGCTGGCCGCGCGCGGATCGTGGCTGGGCGCCGCCATCCTCGCCGCCGCCGGCCTGTGGCTGACCGTATCCTCGCGTCGGCGCCCGGCCTCGCCCCGCAGCGAGGCCATCACCGCCGCCGAGGCCCGGTCTCTGCTCGGCGTCTCCGCCGACGCCAGCCGTCAGGAGATCAACGCCGCCTGGAAGCGGCTGATGGCCCGCGCCCATCCCGACCAGGGGGGCACGGAAGGCCTGGCCTCACGCCTCAACGCCGCGCGGGACCGGCTGCTCAAGCCCTGATCAGGTGGCGGTCTTCCTCGCGGCTGGCTTCTTCGCCGCCGCCTTCTTCGGAGCGGCCTTCTTCGCCGCCGGCTTCTTGGCCGCGGGCTTCTTCGCCGGCGCCTTCTTGCCCTTCGGCGCCGCCAGGGCCCGCGCCGCCAGCAGCGGCAGGGCCTCCTCCAGCGTCAGCTCTTCCGGCGCCGTGCCCTTGGGCAGGGTCGCGTTGATCTTGCCCGACTTCACATAGGGGCCGAACCGGCCCGCCATGACGTGGATCGGCTCGCCCGTCTCCGGGTGGGCGCCGAGGTCCTTCAGCGGGGCCGCGGCCGCCCCGCGTCCGCCGAACTTGCCGGCCCGCTTTTCGGCCAGCAGCACCACGGCCCGGTTCAGACCGATGTCGAACACCTCGTCGATGTCGGCGACATTGGCGTAGGTCCCGGCGTGCAGCACGAACGGCCCGTAGCGGCCGAGGCCCGCTGTGATCGGCTTGCCGTCCTCCGGGTGAATCCCGACCTCGCGCGGCAGGGCCAGCAGGCGCAGCGCCTGCTCCAGCGTCAGGGCGACCGGCGACCACCCCTTCGGCAGGGACGACCGCTTCGGCTTCTCGGCCTCCGGCGGCGTGGTCTCCACATAGGGTCCGAACCGGCCGATCTTGAGCTGCACCGGCTGTCCGGTCTCCGGGTCGACGCCCAGCTCGCGGTCGGTCCCGGCTTCTTCGTTCGCGGCTCCGCTGCCGAAGCCGCGGGTGTATTTGCACTCGGGATAGTTGGAACAGCCGATGAAGGTCGACTTCATCTTGAAGCTGGCCTTCAGGTGCAGCCGCCCCGTGCCGCACACCGGGCACAGACGCGAATCCGAGCCGTCGGCCTTCGGCGGGAACAGGAACGGCCCGATCGCCTCGTCCAGCTTGTCGATGACGCCCTGCAGCGCCGTGACCTCGTCCGTCGCCGGTTTCAGATGCCCCCAGAAGTCGCGCAGCAGCACCTTCCAGTCGAGGTTTCCGGCCGACACCTCGTCCAGCCGGGTCTCGAGGTCGGCGGTGAAGTCGTACTCGACCCATTTGCCGAAGAACTGCTCGAGGAAGGCCGTGACCAGCCGGCCGGTGTCCTCCGGAATGAACCGGTTCTTGTCCATCCGGACATAGCCGCGGTCGCGCAGGGTGGTCAGGATCGAGGCGTAGGTCGACGGCCGGCCGATGCCCAGCTCTTCCAGCTTCTTGACCAGCGTCGCTTCGGAAAAGCGGGGCGGCGGCTCGGTGAAATGCTGTTCCGTCCGGATCGCCTCGACCTTCGCGGTCGCGCCTTCCTTCAGCGCCGGCAGGCGGGTCGACTCATCCTCGTCGTCCTCGCCCGACTTGGGCCTGTCGTCGCGGCCCTCCTCGTAGACGGCCATGAAGCCGTCGAAGGCCACCACCTGGCCGGTGGCGCGCAGGCCGGTCTGGCCGTCCGGCGTCTCGACCTCGACCGTGGTCCGGTCCAGCCGCGCCGACTCCATCTGGCTGGCGATGGTCCGCTTCCAGATCAATTCGTAGAGCCGCTGCAGATCGCCCTCGAGCCGCAGGGTCTCGGGCGCGCGGGCCATGTTGGTCGGGCGAATGGCCTCGTGCGCCTCCTGGGCGTTCTTGGCCTTGGTCTTGTAGTAGCGCGGCTGCTCCGGGACATAGGCCGGGCCGAACCGGTCGCCGATGACCTGACGGGCCTGGGCGATGCCCTCGGGGCTGACCGACAGGCCGTCGGTCCGCATATAGGTGATCAGGCCGCCCTGGTCGTCGACGCCCTCGTACAGTTTCTGCGCCGCCTGCATCGTCCGCTGGGCCGTGAAACCGAGCTTGCGCGAGGCCTCCTGCTGCAGGGTCGAGGTCATGAACGGCGGGCTCGGCGCGCGCTTGACCGGCTTCTTCTCGATCGAGCGGATGGTGAACTGGCCGGCGTTGATGGCCTCGCGGGCCGCCGTCGCCATGGCCTCCGAGACGATGTCCAGCCGCTGCACCCGCTTGCCGGCGTGCTTGACCAGCCGGGTTGTGAACGGCGGGCTGTCGGCGGTCAGATCGGCCTCGACCGACCAGTATTCCTGCGGCCGGAAGGCCTCGATCTCCAGTTCCCGGTCGACGACGATGCGCAGGGCCACCGACTGAACCCGCCCCGCCGAACGCGCGCCCGGCAGCTTGCGCCACAGCACCGGCGACAGGGTGAAGCCGACCAGATAGTCCAGCGCGCGGCGGGCCAGATAGGCCTCGACCAGCTCCATGTCGATCTGGCGGGGATTGGCCATGGCTTCCAGCACGGCCGACTTGGTGATGGCGTTGAAGGTGACCCGTTCGACGTGGGTGTCCTTCAGCGCCTTCTTCTTGGTCAGTATCTCCAGCACGTGCCAGCTGATCGCCTCGCCCTCGCGGTCGGGGTCGGTCGCCAGGATGACGCGGTCGGACTTCTTCGCCGCCTCGGCGATCTCGGAGATCCGCTTCGAAGCCTTGGCGTCGACCTCCCACGACATGGCGAAGTCCTCGTCGGGCAGGACCGAACCATCCTTCGACGGCAGGTCGCGGACGTGTCCGTAGGACGCTAGGACAATGAAGTCCGGGCCCAGATATTTGTTGATGGTCTTGGCCTTTGCGGGGCTCTCGACGACGACGAGGTTCATG
>NZ_JAVHLH010000246.1 GCF_031082345.1 Brevundimonas sp.
GCGAGGTCCTCGGCGAGGCGCAGGGCGCGTTCGCGCACCCAGCGGCGGGTCAGTTCGCGGCCGGCCTCGGCGTCGCGCTCCTGCTCGGCCGGATCGTATTCGACCCATTCGAACAGGGCGTCGAGACGGGCGATCTCGGACGCCGCCCGGGCCAGCCGCAGCGCCGTCAGGCCGCGCCCGCCCTTCACCGCCTCGGCGGCGGCGGCGAGGGTGCGGCGGGCCAGGTCGTTGGGGCGGATCTGGATCGGCGACGACCAGGCGGCGACCACATCGTCCTCGGTCAGGGGCGCGTCGGGATCGGGCGGCAGGCCGGGCGCGGCGAGGACGCCGGTCGGGCCTGACGGCGGGGTCCGCCCCAGCGGCCACGGCGTCGACCGCGCGGCGAAGTCGCGCTTGGTCCAGCCCTCGCGCCGGGCCCGGCGGCGCAGGGCCGTCTCCGACACCCCGAAACGGGCGGCGACCGTGGGGGCCGACAGGCCGGACAGATAGGCCCCGCGGATCAGGCTCCAGGTCTCGGCGCTGGCGGTGACGTAACGGGTGTGCGGCAGGCGGGTGTGTGCATTCATGTGCGAGTCCCCCTCTTGCATGTTGGAGCGGATTTTAGGGGTTCGACCCGTCAGAATCGGACGCAGGGCGGTCGGGTTGGTTGGTTGGCGACCGGGTTTGGCCGGGTTGGCAGGGTCTGGGTTGGCAGGGTCGGCTTCTGCTATCACTCGTCCCAGTGGAATCGCGGAGGGGCGGATGCGGAGACTGACGGCGGCGATGGCGGCGGGCGCGGCCCTGCTGGCGGGGGGCGGCGCGGCGTGGGCGCAGTCGCCGGGCGACAAGCCGGTGACCGCGCTCGGCATCCCGGAGGTCCGCGCCATGGCGATCGAGACCGGCGGCGTCCCGACCGAGGTCGAGCATCTGGACGACAACGAATACCGGATGGAGATCGCCTATCCGGACGGGCTGTACGTCCAGTTCGAGGGTTGGAGATGCACCGGCGCCGGCGAGGACAAGCGCTGCGCCGAGTTCATGATGTACGTCTGGTTCGAGCTGGACAGCGAGGCCGAGGCCCTGGCGAAGGAGCATGAGGTCAACATCGCCTGGCTGGCCGACATCGCCATCGGATCGGAGCTCAAGGTCTGGCGCATGGACTATCTGGAGGGCATGACGCGCGACCGGGTGCGCGGCATGTTCGACACCTTCCTCCACACCGTCGCCGTGGCGCGGGATGTGGTGTTCCCGGCGAAGGGGGAGGAGAAGGGCGCGGCGAAGGGGGGCTGAGGGGCCTTCTCCCCTTGCGGGTGGAGGGTCAGGTGCGCCCGCCCTCCCCGCTTTCGTCATCCTCCGGCGCGCGCAGCGCGACCGGGGGACCCAGCGGCGCCGAAGGCGATCTGTTCAGGCAGGGTGGTTCAGTAGCGGCGCTCCCGACAGGTTGGCTGCTACGCGCCGACCTTCGGTTCGCGCTCTCGCGCGCTGCTGGGTCCCGCGGTCGCGGCGCTGAAGCGCCTTGCCGGAGGATGACGAAAGGACGGAGATCAGTCGCCCTGATCGGGCGCGTCGTCCAGCCAATCGTCCTTGTCTGATTCAGCCGCGATGGCGAACGAAGGGCGCCGGGCGCGCAGGTGCGCAGCCAGGTCCTCGACCGACATCAGGTCGTTGCGGTGGATCATGCGATGGCAGTTGGGGCAGAGGGCGGCGAGGTCGGACAGCCGGGTCGTCTCGCCGTCCTTGAGGCTCGCAACCGGCACCCGGTGATGCGCCTCGATGTAGCCGTCGCCGAGCGAACCGTAGCGCTCGCCCATATCGGTTCCACAGGCCTCACACGCGAAGCTGGCCAGCGAGGCTTTGAAGGCGTCGATCAGCTTCTTGGACCGTTCCCGGCTTAGATGGACGCGCAACCGGCGCCGCCCCTCGGCCGCCTCGATCTCCGCCTCGGTGTCCTCCAGTACGGCGTCCGAATTGTCCGCCGGAGCGTGGTAGCCCTTCAAACGCCAGCGCCCTGTGTTCGCCGCCAGACCATCGACGCTTTCAAACAGGTCCGGCGTGCCCTCCTCATAGGCGCTCGTCTGTGAGGAGAACTGATAGAGGCGGCCCCGGATGATGTTGCGCGCATTCGGGCTGTGCGGCGGCGGCGCGATCTCCAGCACCTTGACGAGGATGTCGCCGATCTGGGCCTCGCCGCCCAGCTGGCGCAGCGCCTCCTCCACATGCCGGACGGAGATCGGCACGGCCTAGGCCGCCCGCCGGAGGTTGGGCCGGGTGTGTTGGGACGGCCCCCACTTGTGGTTGGTATCGCTCCCCATCCACCCACCGTAGCGGGTGGATGCTCACCCATCAAACCGCTCATCCCGGCGAAAAGCCGGGACCCAGTGCTTTGGGCCACCGGCGCCACGCTGGACAGGACTGGGTCCCGGCTTTCGCCGGGATGAGCGGAAAATGGGGACGCCGTATCAGCCCTTGCCGCGCGAGTAGGTCTCGATCTCCTCGCCGTCGGCGTCGAGGGCCACGACATGGCGGGCGTCGAACTCGACCACGCCCTGCTCTTTCCACTTGATCGAGGGGTCGCCGTCATAGGCCAGGTCGACGGCCTCTTCGAGGGAGTCGGCTTCGACCTCTGTGGTGTAGTCGACGTAGGCGTCGATGCGGGAGAGGATGGTGAACTTCGGCATGGAGACCTCCTCTGCAGGAGAGTGCCGGAACGGCAGACCGGCCGCTACCAACCGAAGATTGGTAAAATGCTTCTCGCATTCTGGGTCGCCCTCGAAGACGACGGCCTGTTCGGCGAAGCCAAGTTCGCCCTAGCGATTATGGTCCTCACCCATCCAACTCACCGTAGAGGCTGACGAGTTAGGGAGTTGGGCCTGAGTCTCATGCTATGCGTAAGAAACGTAACGGTAGACACCTCCAATCTTTGCTGTGAAGCTTCCAAAAAAGGACTGCGTCATGCGAAGCGGAATGGCGTTCCACTGGGGAACAGCATTGTTTCTCTTCATCTATTATGGTGCAGCCGCCGTCTTCGGCGGTGCGTGGTGGTACCAAGCTGTTATCGTCGGCGCAAAGGAAGACCCCCAATCTCTGGCTCTAGCGGTCACGGCCGGCGTGAGCGCGGCACTGACCGGGAGTGGCCTTTTCTATGCCCGCAAGCTCTATCGAGATTTGTTCGCCGATGCGCCGGCCGCCGTAACATCGGCGTTCGCCCTGCTAGCAACCACGGCATACTTCGTCTTCCGCCCCCTCTTCTCCGTCATGCTAGCAGCAGTCGCAGTTTTGAGTTCCTTCGCCTTCATCCACGCAACCACGACAAGCTCGAGCCATATCGGGGAAGGCTTCGTGCTATTTTCCAGCTTAATCGGCCTGTTCGTTGCAGGTGCCACGGGAGCTGCCGTCAATCGGCTGGAACGCCTTGGAAAAGATTCCATAGAATCGATTAGGCCCGCCTCATGAAGAATAACAGTCCATCATCCGACACGGTCAGTCACGATCCGGACGAAATTGTTTCGAACATCGAATACCTAGAACGAAAAGTGGAGTCTATTCTTTCAGAAAAAAAGAAGACGCGTCGCAACAGACCTATCGTTATCGAATTCTGCGGCACTCCTAAGGCCGGGAAAACTTCCTGTATCAGTTCTTTGGCAATATTTCTTAAAAGAAACGGATTTAAGGTTCACGTCCTAACCGAGAGGGCTGGAAACTGCCCAATACGAAATAAGTTCGACCCAAATTTCAACATCTGGACAGGGTGTAGCGCCCTGATGGAATTATCCGAGATACTTAGTAACCGTCCGAGCGATTTTGATGTTATCATCATGGATCGTGGTATATTTGACGCTGTATGCTGGTTTAACTGGCAATTTGTTCATGATAAACTGGACGAGGAACATTACGAACGTTTCTTAGAGTTCTTCCTTGCTCCGCATTGGGCGGACCGAGTTGATCTAATTTATGCACTAACTGCAGACGCGAGGACTTCTCTCGAACGCGAATATGCAAATCTACTGACCAGGAAACGGGGCACGGTCATGAATGATAGCGTACTCGGAGATTACAACCTTGCTGTCGAAAGTGCCCTGAAGCGATTTCATACGCGATTTAAGCGCGTTGAGAAGATCGATACGAGCGGTATACCTCAGAATGATGTAAGTTTCTTGGTGACGATAGGTATATTGGATGCTCTTGACGACATCGTATCTGAACGAATCGGATATATTTCACGCACACCTGAGATAGAC
>NZ_JAVHLH010000247.1 GCF_031082345.1 Brevundimonas sp.
GTCCCCCTCCCCCCATGGGGGAGGATCAATGAGCCTCGTCACCGTCGTCTCCTACGGCGCGGGCAATGTCGCCTCGGTCCAGTTCGCCCTCGAGCGGCTGGGCGCGACCGTTCGCCTGACCGCCGACCCGGCCGAAGTCGCGTCGGCCGAACGGCTGATCCTGCCCGGCGTCGGCGCGGCCGGCTACGCTATGGCCCGGCTGTCCGAGCTCGGCCTCGTGGATCCCATCCGCGCCTTCCCCCGCCCCCTGCTCGGCGTCTGCCTCGGTCAGCAGCTCCTGTTCGAGTCCAGCGAGGAAGGTGGCGGCGCGCCCCTGCTCGGCCTGATCCCGGGTCGCGTGCGCGGCATGACGCCCGCTCCGGACCGCCCCGTCCCGCACATGGGCTGGTCTCGCCTGTCGATCGTCCGTCCCGACCCGCTGCTCGAAGGTCTGGACGACTCTGCCTGGGCCTATTTCGTGCACAGCTACGTCTGCCCCGATGGCGAGGCGACCCTCGCCCGCGCCGACTACGGTGATCCGGTTCCGGCCGTGGTTCGTAACGCCAATCGCTGGGGTTGCCAGTTCCACCCGGAGCGATCCGCCGCCGCCGGCGCCCGCATTCTCGGAAACTTCCTGGACCTCCCCGTATGATCGTCTACCCGGCCATCGACCTCAGGGACGGCGTTTGCGTGCGCCTGATGCACGGCCGGTTCGACGCCGTGACCCGCTACGACGAGGAGCCGGCCGCGCGCCTGGCCGCCTTCGCCGCCGCCGGCGCCGACTGGGCCCACATCGTCGATCTGGACGGGGCCGAGGCCGGCCGGGCGGTCCAGCACGGCCTGATCGGCGAACTGGCCGCCGCCATCGACATCCGCATCCAGTCCGGCGGCGGCGTCCGCTCAAGCGATGACATCCAGAGCCTGCTCGACGCTGGGGTCAGCCGCGTCGTCATCGGCTCGCTCGCCGTCTCCGATCCCGGCGCCGTGGCGGACTGGCTTGAGCGGTTCGGTCCCGACCGGATCACCTTGGCCATCGACGTGCGCGCCGACGGCGACCGCTGGGTCCCGTCGCTGAAGGGCTGGACCCAGGCCGCCGAGGTGGACCTGTGGGCCGCCCTCGACCGCTATCCGCCCGGGTCGGCGAAACACCTGCTGGTCACCGACGTCGGCCGCGACGGCGCCCTGACCGGCCCCAATCTCGACCTGCTGGCGCAGATCCATCAGCGCCGACCCGATCTCTGGCTCCAGGCCTCGGGCGGCGTCGCCGACCTCACTGACCTGACCGGCGCCCGTTCGGTCGGGGCTTCGGGCGCGATCGTCGGCCGCGCCCTCTATGAAGGCCGCTTCACCCTCGAACAGGCGCTGGAGACCGCCTGGTCATGACCGGCCAATTCTCCTGCAAGAGGGCGGTCAAGTGACCGCCCGGCGCATCATCCCCTGTCTCGACGTCAAGGATGGCCGGGTGGTCAAGGGCGTCCGCTTCGAGGGTCACGTCGACATGGGCGACGCCGCCGACCTCGCCGCTCGCTACCGCGATCAGGGTGCCGACGAACTGGTCTTCTACGACATCACCGCCTCGCCCGAGGGCCGCACCCTCGACTACGGCTGGGTGCGCGACATCGCCCGACTGCTGGACATCCCCTTCAGCGTCGCCGGCGGCATCCGCTCGGTCGAACAGGCCGGCCGCTGCCTCGACCACGGCGCCGACAAGGTCTCGATCAACTCCCCCGCCCTCGAACGTCCCGAACTGATCTCGGACCTGGCCGCCCGCTTCGGGGCCCAGTGCGTCGTCGTCGGCGTGGATTCGAAACGGGCCGGCGACGACTGGTTCGTCCACCAGTACACCGGCGACCCCACGGCCAGCCGCGGCGCCGGCCGCCGCACCCTCGACTGGATCGTCGAGGCGCAGTCGCTCGGCGCCGGCGAGATCGTCCTCAACTGCATGGACGAGGACGGCGTCCGCCGCGGTTACGACATCGGCCAGCTGGCCGCCGCCCGCAGCCGGCTGACCATCCCCCTGGTCGCCTCGGGCGGGGCCGGCGCCGCCTCGCACTTCCTCGACGTGTTCGAGAGCGCCAATGTGTCCGGCGCCCTCGCCGCCAGCGTCTTCCACACCGGCGCCCTGTCCATCCCCGAACTCAAGGCCTTCCTCGCCGGTTCGGGCGTTGAGGTGAGACCATGATCGACCCCGCCACCCTCGACTTCGCCAAGGGCGACGGCCTGATCCCCGTCGTCGTCCAGGACGCCGCCACCCTGCAGGTGCTGACCCTGGCCTATTTGGACCGCGCTGCGCTGGACGAGACTCTCCAGTCGGGAGAGGCGACCTTCTTCTCCCGTTCGCGCGGCGGCCGCTGGCGCAAGGGCGAGACCTCGGGCGACCGGCTGTCTGTCGTCTCGATCACCCCGGACTGCGACGGCGACGCCCTGGTGCTCAAGGTCCGGCCGGTCGGAAACGCCTGCCACCTGAACCGCATCAGCTGTTTCGGCGAGGAGGACGCCCCCGGCCTCGGCCGCATCGCCCGGCTGGAGGCGACCATCGCCGCCCGCGCCGCCGCCGATCCCGCCGAAAGCTGGACCGCCCGCCTGCTCGCCGAGGGCCCCAAACGCGCCGCCCAGAAGGTCGGCGAGGAGGGCGTCGAAACCGCTTTGGCCGGCGCGGCCGGGCCCGATACGGAACTCGCATCGGAGGCCGCGGATTTGATCTACCATCTGCTGGTGCTGCTGCGCGCCCGTCACATGGTGTTTCAGGATGTCCTCGACGTCTTGGCGCAACGCGCGGAAGCGGCCAGACAAACCCCCGGTCAAGCGGGGACCTGAACCTGAGGAGAGCGTATGGCGGCCCTGGTGCTGTTCGGCGGCGGCGGCGACCTCGCGATGAGGATGCTCCTGCCCTCGCTCTATTTTCTCGAGCACGACCGCCTGCTGCCTGACGACCTCAAGATCATCGGGGCCGCCCGCACCGAGGAAAGCCGCGCGGAATACGTCGCCCGGGTCCGCCTGTCGGTCGAGGCCAAGGCGCGCGCCGACGACGCCTGGTCCGACGACGCCTGGGCCCGTCTCGATGCGCGGCTCGACTATCTGCCCGTCGACGCCACCGACCCGGCCAGCCTGAAGCCGATCAAGGACAAGGTCGGCGAAAGCAACGTGATCAGCTTCCTGGCCGTCTCGCCGTCGCTGTACGGCCGCATCGTCACGGCCCTGAAGGCCGCCGGCCTGGCGGACCCGACCGACCGCGTGGTGCTGGAAAAGCCCGTCGGCCGCGACCTTCAGTCCTTCCTCCAGATCGACGACGCCGTCGCCCACGCCTTCTCCGAGGACCAGGTCTTCCGCATCGACCACTATCTCGGCAAGGAGACGGTCCAGAACCTGATCGCCCTGCGCTTCGGCAACACCATCTTCGAGCCGCTGTGGAACAGCCTCTCGATCGACCACGTCCAGATCACGGTCGGCGAGACCGTCGGCGTCGGCGATCGCTGGCCCTATTACGACGAGTACGGCGCCCTGCGGGACATGCTGCAGAACCATATGCTGCAGCTGCTCTGCCTGGTGGCCATGGAGCCGCCGACCGACCTCGACCCGGACTCGGTGCGCAACGAGAAGGTCAAGGTCATCCGCTCACTCCGTCCGATCACGGAGCATGAGGCCGAGCGCGTCACGGTGCGCGGCCAGTACGTCGCCGGAACCAGCGAGGGCAAGCCGGCGAAATCCTACAGCGAGGAGCGCGGTCAGGCCTCCGACACCGAGACCTTCGTCGCCCTCCGCGTCGACATCGACAACTGGCGCTGGGCCGGAACCCCCTTCTTCCTGCGCACCGGCAAGCGGCTGGCCGAGAAGCGGACCGAGATCGTCATCCAGTTCAAGCCGGTGCCGCACTCCATCTTCGACCACGGCGACCGCGGCGCCATCGAGGCCAACCGCCTGGTCATCGAGCTTCAGCCCGACGAGGACATCTCCCTGTCGGTGATGAACAAGAAGCCCGGCCTCGACCAGCGCATGCAGCTGCAGCCGATCCAGATGTCCCTCTCCTGGGGTCAGAATGACCGGACCGCCGCCCCCCCGCGCCGCCGCATCGCCTATGAGCGGCTGCTGCTCGACGCCCTGAGCGGCGACTCCACCCTGTTCGTCCGCCGCGACGAGGCCGAGCAGGCCTGGAAATGGATCGACGAAGTCGCCGAGGCCTGGCAGGGCGCCGCCTTCAAGCCGAAGGACTACGCCGCGGGAACC
>NZ_JAVHLH010000248.1 GCF_031082345.1 Brevundimonas sp.
CATTGGCCGCGCGCCGGGCCTTGCGCCGCCGCGCGGAGTGACCGACAGATCGGCTCTCGCCCGCCCGGCCCGGACATCCCCGTGACCCTGACGCCCCCCGCCGCCAAGCCCTCGCGATCGGCCCTCGCCGTGCTGTTCGGCGTCGTGTTCATCAACCTGGTCGGCTTCGGCATCGTCATTCCGCTGCTGCCCTTCTACGGCCAGACCCTGGATGCGCCGCCGTGGCAGGTGGCGCTGATGTTCTCGGCCTATTCGCTGGGCCAGTTCGTGGCGGAGCCCTTCTGGGGGCGTCTGTCCGACCGGATCGGGCGCAAGCCGGTGCTGCTGATCACCGTTCTGGCCAATGCGGTCGGCTATCTGGCCCTCGCCTTCGTTCCAAACATCTGGCTGGCGATCGCGGTGCGACTGTTCACCGGCCTCGGCGCCGGCAACATCTCGACCGTGCAGGGCTATGTCGCCGACGTGACGCCGCCGGAGCTGCGCGCCGGGCGGATGGGGTTGATCGGCGCCGCCTTCGGGCTCGGCTTCATCGTCGGCCCCGGACTGGGCGGCGTCCTGACCCGGCCGGATCTCGGCGCCCTCGGATACCAGCTGCCGATCTTCGTCGCGGCGGGGCTGTGCCTGCTGGCCGCACTGGGCGTCGTCGTGCTGTTGAAGGAGAGCCGGGCTCCGGCCGATCCGGCCGCGCCGCGCCCGCCCTTCCTCGGCGGGGTGCAGGACGCGGTCGCCAATCCGGTGGTGTCGCGGGTGCTGTTGGTCACCCTGATCTACATGGCGGGGTTCTCGGGCATGGAGTCGACCTTCGGCTTCTGGACCGAGGCCCGCTACGGCTGGGGCGCGCGCGAGGTCGGGCTGGCCTTCATGGCCGTGGGCGTGGTGTCGGTGATTTCCCAGGGTCTGCTGGCCGGACGGCTGGCCCGCCGCTTCGGCGAGGCGCGGGTGCTGGCCGTCGGCGTCCTGATCTTCGGCGCCGGGCTGATCGCCCAGGTCGCGGTCAGCCGCCTTCTGCCCCACGCCGACTTCCTCGTGCCGGTGATCATGGCCTTCGGCTTCTTCGGCATGGCCATCACCATGCCGAACATCTCCGCCCTGATCTCCCGCTCGGTCGATCCGGACCGTCAGGGCGCCATGCTGGGCCTGAACATGGCCGCCAGCTCCAGCGCCCGCGTCTTCGGACCAGTGGCGGCGGGGGCGATCTTCTCGGGCGTGGGCCACGACTGGCCGTTCCTGATCGGCGCGGCGCTGACCATCCCGGCGGCGGTGATGGCCCTCAACGCAGGGCGCGCCTTCCGCCTCCGTCAGGCCCCGCCGGTCGTACAGCCGGCCGAGTAGAAACAACTCGCGCTTCGCGCTTGGCTCCGTCGCCTGGGGCCCTTACGGTTGCGTCTTCAACAGCGGGGGCTGAGTATGTCAGTTCGAGTAATCTACATCGCCATGGCGGCCGTCGCGCTCGCCTTTTCCGCCGGACCGGACCGGGTTCTGGCCCAGGTCGTCCAGCCCACGCCGGTGGAGGCCTATGCGGCGCTGCCGGCCGTCAGCAGCGTCGCCGTCTCGGACGACGGGACCGAACTGGCCTATCTGAACCGCCAGGGCGGGGTCGCCCAGGTTGTGGTCCAGGCGCGGACCGGAGAAGTGCTGGTCACCATCGATGTCAGCGACCGCCGACCCAATCAGGTCTTCTGGGTGTCCAAGGACCATGTCGCGATCGAGTCCCTGGTCCTGAATTCCGATCTGGTCATCAGCGCCAGTCATTTTCCTCAACTGGACATCGTCAACGTCCGCACGCGCGGCGTCGCCCGGGCGCTGAGGTCCGCCGACAAGGCCGTGATCAACGCGGTGTTCGATCACTGGCGGGGCGAGTATCGCGGCGAACCGACGCTGTATGTGCAGGCGGTCACCACCGAAGCCTACGCCTATACGAACGACGTCTACCGCATCGATCTGAACTCCGGCCGCGGACGCCGCATCGCCACAGGACTGGAAGACACGAACGGTTATCTGGTGCGCCCCGACGGCGACGTCGCCGCGCGTATCGCCGTGTCGAGGGACAGCGGGCGGACCCGCCTGACCGCTCCGGGCGGCGCCGGGGGATGGCGCACCGTGTTCGAGCAGAGAGCCCTGCTGGACGGCCCCGGAATCTGGGGATTCGCGCAGGATCCGGACAAGGTCATCGTCTCGACCCTCGAGGGCACCGATGTCTATCTGACGGAAATTTCGCTTTCGACCGGCGAGGCCGGCGAGCGGCGTCTGCAGGCGGAAGACGCGGCGGGCCCGATGTACGACCGCAACCAGCGGCTGGTCGGCCTCGGCGTGGTCGGCGACAACGGAACCTACACCTTCTACGAGCCCCGGCTGGAGCAGGCGTGGAACACCCTCGTGCAGGGGCTGCCTGGCAAGCGACTTCGACTGGCGTCGTTCAGCTCGGACTATCAGACGGTGGTGGTGCGCAGCGAAAGCGACACCGACGCAGGCACCTACTACCTCTACGACGCCGCCGCGCGTTCGGTGTCGGTGGTCGGGCGCGCCTATCCCGACGTGGGGCCGGAAGGCATCGCCTCGGTGTCGATGATCGCCTACACCGCCGCGGACGGCATGGAGCTGTACGGCTATCTGACGCTTCCGCGCGGACGCTCCGCCAGCGACCTGCCCTTGATCCTGCTGCCGCACGGCGGCCCGGCGTCCCGGGACTACGCCCGCTTCGACTGGTGGCCCCAGGCGATGGCCTCTCGCGGCTATGCGGTGTTCCAGCCCCAGTTCCGGGGCTCGGACGGCTTCGGCGAGGCCTATCTGCAGGCGGGCTACGGCGAATGGGGCCGCAAGATGCAGACCGATCTGACCGACGGGATCGACCACCTGGCCGGTCTGGGGATCATCGATCCGGAGCGGGTCTGCGTCGTCGGGGCGAGCTATGGCGGATACGCCGCCCTCGCCGGGGTGGCGATGCAGCCCGAAGCCTATCGCTGCGCGGTGTCCGTGGCCGGCGTCGCCGACCTGCGCCAGATGCTGCGCTCGGAGGCCCGGGCCGTCGGATACGGCAACCAGTCGCGCAATCCGGTCATCCGCTACTGGAACCGCTTCATGGACGGAGCCGGCTACAACGACGCCTCGCTTGACGAGCGCTCGCCGGCCCAGCTGGTCTCGAAGATCAAGGCCCCGGTCCTGCTGCTGCACGGCCGGGACGACACGGTGGTTCCCTATGAGCAGAGCGAGATCATGTACGAGGCCATGCGCAACGCCGGCAAGGAGGTCGTCATGACGCCGCTGGAGGGCGAGGACCACTGGCTGTCCTTCCCGGCCACCCGGCTGCGCATGCTCACCGAGACGATCGAATTCATCGAGGAGCACAACCCGCCGCAGTAGCCGGAAATACCCGGTCCGGCTTGCCATCGAGGCTCGCTTCGACTAGAAGCCGCGCCTTCGCGTACCGAACCGCCGGGCGAACAGGCATGCCTGGGCGGTTCTCAATCAGGGTCTTCCCAACTTCGGGCTCATGTAGTCCGAAGGGCGGTAGCCCACTCAAAAGAGAGTGAAAATGCCGAAACTTAAGACGAAGTCTGGCGCCAAGAAGCGCTTCAAATTCACGGCGACTGGCAAGGTGAAAGCCGGCGTGGCGGGCAAGCGGCACCGCTTGATCAGCCACAACAGCAAATACATCCGCCAGAACCGCGGCACCTCGGTCATGGCCGACGCCGACGCCAAGAAGATCAAGTCCTACATGCCGTACGCCTGATCGGCGCGCGCAGACCTGACCTGATCTCCACACTGAATTTGAAAGGATAGCGACATGGCTCGCGTCAAACGCGGCGTAGTTTCCCACGCCAAGCACAAGAAGGTTCTGAAGCAGGCCAAAGGCTTCTACGGCCGCCGCAAGAACACCATCCGCACCGCCAAGGCCGCGGTCGACCGCGCCGGGCAGTACGCCTACCGCGACCGCCGCACCAAGAAGCGCAATTTCCGCGCCCTGTGGATCCAGCGCATTAACGCCGCCGCGCGTCTGGAAGGCTTCACCTACAGCCAGTTCATCCACGGCCTCGGCCAGGCCGGCATCGAGCTGGACCGCAAGGTCCTGGCCGCGATGGCCGCCGACGAGGGCGCCTTCAAGGCCATCGCCGACAAGGTCCGGGACGCGCTGAAGACCGCCTGATCGCGGCCTTGACCGACTGTTTCGAAACGCCCGCTCCGGTCCGCCGGAGCGGGC
>NZ_JAVHLH010000249.1 GCF_031082345.1 Brevundimonas sp.
GGTGATGGTCACCATGGTGTTGTTGAAGGACGCGTTCACGTGGGCGACGCCCGAGGTGATGTTCTTGCGCTCGCGCTTCTTTACGCGACCCGGTTCCTTGGCCATCGGTTCGGCTCTCTCTTACTTCTTCTTGCCGGCGATCGGCTTGGCGGGGCCCTTGCGGGTCCGGGCGTTGGTGTGCGTGCGCTGGCCGCGGACCGGCAGGCCCTTGCGGTGACGCAGGCCGCGGTAGCAGGCCAGGTCCATCAGACGCTTGATGTTCATCGACGTCTCGCGGCGCAGGTCGCCCTCGACGGTGTGATCGCGGTCGATGGCCTCGCGGATCTGCAGCACTTCGGCGTCGGTCAGCTGGTTGACGCGGCGCGACGGCTCGATCCCGACCTTGGCCGTGATGTCCTTCGCCGCATGCGCGCCGATGCCATGGATGTACTGAAGCGCGATTTCGACGCGCTTGTTGGTCGGGATGTTGACGCCAGCGATACGGGCCACGAAGCTCTCCAGATACGCGTGTGCGGACGCAACAAACGCTCCGGTCAACAGACCAGGAGCGCCGACGCCCTTCGCGGAAGCGCGCCTTATACAGGGGATTCACGCGCCGTCAACGGCTGGACGGCGCTTCAGGGGGCGTTGCGCCCGAAGCGGACCGTGATCACCGCGCGCAGGTCATAGTCCGGGCGACCGTCAATCATGCCCGGACGGAAGCGGTACTCGGCGACCGCCGCGGCGATTCCCGCCGCGCCGAAGCCCTGCCCCGGCGGCGTCTCGCTCAGCACCCGGCACTGATCCAGCACGGTGTCTTCGCGGATCCGGCAGCTGACCACGGCCGTGCCGGATACGCCCCGGCGCAGCGCCTCGGGCGGATGATACCGGCGCAGCGCCAGCGGCGCCGGCTGGCGCAGGTTCCGCGGTCCTGTGCGGACGCCGCGTCCGGGGCCGTCGCCGGCCCCGATGCCCGTTCCGCTCCCCGTCCCCTCCCCGCCTTGGCCCATGCCGGGCGTGGCGGAGGAGATCGGGGCCACGCCGACGACCAGTTCGGGTTCCGGCGCCTGCTCACGCGGGGCCGGGACCTCCGGCGGCACGGGCACGCGAGGCGGCGGCGGCACATGGATGCGGGATGGCGCGGCGGGCGCGCCGCCGCCAGGGTCGTCCGAGGCTTCCACAGGCGGGGGCGGAGGCGGGGGCGGCGGCAGGGGCCGGAACAGCTCCACCTCGATCACCGTCGGAAGGGGCTCGAGCGGTGACGGCTGGGTCCGGGCGACCACGGCGAAGACGCCGATATGGGCCGCCACTACGACCACGAAGGCGCCGAGCTTGCGCAGCCGGTCCCGGGTGAAGAGCGAGCGGATGTTCACGAACCGACTATGCCACATGGGGCATGAACGCGCCGGAGCCGAAAGCGCTCAGATTGGGTTCAGGAGTCGAGCGCGGCGTCTATGGCGGCCGCGACGGCCTCGACCGAGCCCATGCCGTCGATCTCGGTCAGCAGCCCCTTGTCGGCATAGTAGGGCAGCAGGGGCGCGGTGTTCCGGTTGTAGGCCACCAGGCGGACCTTGAAGCTTTCCGGATTGTCGTCGGGACGGCCCTGTTCGGCGTAGCGACGGGCCACGCGCTCCAGCAGGGCGGTGTCGTCGACCTTGAGGCGGATGACATGGTCGATCCGGGCGCCCTTGCGGGTCAGCATGGCGTCGAGGGCCTCGGCCTGGGCCACGGTGCGGGGAAAGCCGTCGAAGATGGCGCCGCCGGCTTCCGCGGCCTCGGGCAGACGCTCTTCTATCAGGGCGATGACGATGGCGTCCGACACCAGGTCGCCGCGCGACATGATGGCCTGGCATTCGCGGCCCAGGTCGGAGCCGGAGGCGATGGCGGCGCGCAGCATGTCGCCGGTCGACAGCTGGACCATGCCCCGCGTCTCGACCAGCCGCTTGGCCTGGGTGCCCTTGCCCGCCGCCGGAGGACCGAACAGGATCAGATTCATCGCCGCCCCTCCCCGGCCCGGCTTCAGCGCCGCGCGGGCGCGGTCACGCCCTTGCCGCGACCCTGGCCACGGCCGCGCAGCTTGGCCTTCTTGATCAGGCCTTCGTACTGATGCGCCAGCAGCTGGGACTGGATCTGGGCCACCGTGTCCATGGTCACGGAGACGACGATCAGGATCGAGGTGCCGCCGAAGATCAGTCCGCCGCCCAGCTGGGCCCCGACGAACTCGGGCAACAGGCAGACAGCGGTGATGTAGAGGGCGCCGATGGTGGTCAGGCGGGTCAGCACATAGTCCAGATACTCGGCCGTGCGCTTGCCCGGACGGATGCCCGGCAGGAAGCCGCCGTATTTGCGCAGGTTCTCGGCCGTGTCCTCGGGATTGAAGGTGATCGAGGTGTAGAAGAAGCAGAAGAAGATGATCAGGGCGCCGTACAGCACCATGAAGATGGGCTGGCCGTGCTGCATCTGGGCGGTGAACATCGGCAGCCAGTCCAGCCAGGTCGGCAGGTTGGCGGTCGCGGTCATCTGGGCCACCGTGGTCGGCAGCATCAGCAGGGACGAGGCGAAGATCGGCGGGATGACGCCGGCGGTGTTGACCTTCAGCGGCAGGAACGAGCGTTCGCCGCCGGCCATGCGATTGCCTTCCTGGCGTTTCGGATACTGGATCAGCAGCCGGCGCTGGGCGCGTTCCATGAAGACGATGAACACCACGACGCCCACGGCGAGGCCGGCGATCAGCAGCAGGGTGAAGGGCGACATCAGGCCTTGCTGGGCCATGCCGAACATCCGCGCGATGGTGCCGGGCAGGACGGCGACGATGCCGGCCATGATGATCAGCGAGATGCCGTTGCCGATGCCGCGCGCCGTGACCTGCTCACCAAGCCACATCAGGAACATGGTGCCGCCGGTCAGGACCGTCACGGTCGAGACGATGAAGAAGATGCCCGGGTTGTCGACGAAGCCCTGCTGGGCGTTCAGGCCGATGGCGATGCCGGTCGACTGGAACAGCGCCAGCACGACCGTCAGGTAGCGGGTGTACTGGTTCAGCTGCTTGCGGCCGCTCTCCCCGCCTTCCTTGCGCAGCTTCTCCCACGGCGGATACACCGCGCCCATCAGCTGGACGATGATCGAGGCCGAGATGTACGGCATCACGTTCAGGGCGAAGACCGCGAACCGCTCGACCGCGCCGCCGGAGAACATGTTGACCATGTCCAGGATGCCGCGCTGGCTGTCCGGGTTCTGGAAGAAGGCGAGGAAGGCCTCGGAGTTGATCCCCGGGACCGGCACATAGGTGCCGACGCGGTAGACCAGCAGGGCCATCAGCGTGAACAGCAAACGCTTGTGCAGCTCGGTCGCCTTGGCGAACGAGCCCATGTTCATGTTTGCTGCGAGTTGTTCGGCGGCCGAAGCCATATGTCGTCACCCCGACTGATCAGAACGGCGCGTCGGACAGGAATCCGGCGCTTGCGTCCAGATAGGCGAAGGGCGCTCTCTTAGCGAGAGTGCCCCTCAAGCTTTATTTGGCGGCCGAGCGCTTGGCGCGGGCCGAGACCTTGTTGGCGTCGCCCAGCGGCGCCTTGGGAGCCGGAGCCTTGCCCTTGGCGGCGTTGCGCTTCTCGACGCGCGCCGCAGCCTTGGCTTCAGCGGCGATCCGCTGCTGCTCGACCGTACCGCCCGCGGCCTCGATGGCCTTCAGCGCGCCGGCCGTGGCCGACCAGACGACCAGGTTCAGCTTGCCCTTGATCTCGCCGGTGCCAAGCAGGCGGACGCCGTCCTTGACGCGGCGGATCACGCCGGCGGCGACCAGCGCCTCGCCGTTGATCTCGGCCTTGGCGTCCAGCTTCTTGGCGTCGATCGCCTCCTGCAGGCGCCACAGGTTGACCTCGGCCAGCTTCAGCGCGTTCGGATTGTTGAAGCCGCGCTTGGGCATCCGCATGTACAGCGGCATCTGGCCGCCTTCGAAGCCGCCGATGGCGACGCCCGAACGCGACTTCTGACCCTTGACGCCGCGGCCGGCGGTCTTGCCCTTGCCCGAGCCCGGGCCCCGGCCGACGCGCATGCGCTTCTTGTGGGCGCCTTCGTTGTCGCGGATTTCGTTCAGTTTCATGTGCCTGATCCTTTCGGGTGCTAGCGCCCGCTCAGGGAGCGGACTCGGCTCGGTTTTCGATCTGCCTCCCCGTTCGGGGAGGGTGGCCGCGTCAGCGGCCGGGTGGGGAC
>NZ_JAVHLH010000024.1:0-2492 GCF_031082345.1 Brevundimonas sp.
GGCCTAGTCTTCCTTCTCCCCTTGGGGGAGAAGGTGGCCCGGAGGGCCGGATGAGGGGGCTGCCTCCTCATCCGCACCGCCACGAGCAGACGCCGCCCGGTCGGAGGGGTGTCTCACCCCTCATCCGTCTCGCTCCGCGAGCCACCTTCTCCCTCAAGGGGAGAGGACGCCGGCTCTCAATCCATCAGCTGCTGCGCCAGATATACATAGTGCCGGGCCCAGCGCCGGGCGTTGGCGACCGGATCGGCGTCGTTGGAGTGACCGCCCGCCGTCTCCTCGTAATAGACGTGGTCGTGGCCCATCGCCTCCAGCCGCGCCGCGAATTTCCGCGCGTGACCCGGATGCACCCGGTCGTCACGGGTGTTCGTCGTGATGTAGACGCGCGGATAGTCCGTGTCCGGACGAAGCTGCTGATAGGCCGAATAGCGGGCGATGAAGGCCGCGTCCCCGGGGATGCGCGGGTCGCCGTATTCGCCCATCCACGAGGCCCCGGCGGGCAGCTCGTGATAGCGCAGCATGTCGATCAGCGGGCTCTCGATCACCGCGGCGTTGATCAGCTCCGGATGCTGGGTCATCGTCACCGAGGTCAGCACCCCGCCGTTCGACCGGCCATAGATGCCGGTCCGGCGCGGCGAACTGATCCCTCGACGGTGCAGGTCGGCCGCCACCGCCGCGAAATCGTCGAAGGCCAGCTGGCGGTTTTCCTTCAGCACGCTCTGGTGCCACTCCGGCCCGAACTCGCCGCCGCCGCGGATATTGGCCTGGACGAAGACGCCGCCGTTCTCGAGCCACAGCTTGCCCATCTCCGGCTTGTAGGCGGGCGGAAACGAGACCTGGAAACCGCCGTAGCCGAACAGGATGGTGGGCGCCGACCCGTCCATGGCCATGTCGCGCGGCCGGGTCACGAAATAGGGGATCTTCGTCCCGTCCGACGAGGTCGCCTCGAACTGCTCGACCACATGGGTCGAGGCGTCGAATTTGGCCGGGGCCGATCGCAGCTCCGTGGTGGTCGCGGTCGAGACATCGGCGAGGCTCAGCGTCGGTGGCGTCAGGAAGCCCTGGCTCGTGAGGAAGACCTGGCCCCGCGATTTGGAGCTGTCGCCCAGACCCACCGCGCTGTTGGCCGGAACCGCGATGTCCGTCGCCTGCCAATCGCCGTGGTGGCCGGGATCGAAACGTTTCAGCGTCCCGACGACGTTGTCAGAGACCACCGCCAGCACGCTGTCGGACATCACCCGCACGCTGTCGACCGACTGCCGCTCGCCGGGGGTGAAGACCACATGTACGCTTCCGCCCTGAGGCCGCGAAAGGTCGTCCAGATCGGCGCTGACCATCGCCCCGGCCGGCAGGGTCGCGCCCGTGACAGTCCAGTCCTCGTCCAGCGAGAACACCAGCCGGTCGCCCATGGTCCCGTTGACGCCGACCCGTTCGGGCAGGTTCAGCTTGACCGTCCGGCCGTCGACCCAGCGCCAGGTCTCGGCGCGGAAGGTGTCGAGCGGGCGGTGGAACAGCACCGCCTCGATCCGCCCGTCCTTGTCCCGGTACACGCTCGGACTGACCCCATACCCGCCGTCGCCGATATCCCCGCGATAGACCTCGGTCGCCTGCGCCAGCGTCTGGCCGCGCTTCAGCGCCTTGACGATGAAGGGGTAGCCGCTCTCGGTCAGCGTGTTCGGCCCGAAGTCCGTCGCCACCAGCAGGGTGTCGCGGTCCAGCCATTCGATGCGGTGCTTGCCCTCCGGCAGGACGAACCCTCCGTCCACGAATGATTTGGTCGTGGTGTCGAACTCGCGCACCACCACCGCGTCCTTGCCGCCGTCCGACAGATTGACCAGGCAACGCGTCTCATCCGGCGCGAGGCAGTCCGCGCCCTTCCACACCCAGTCCCGGCCCTCGGCCCTGGCCAGGGCGTCGATGTCGAGCAGCGTCTCCCACCGCGTCGCGTCCGACCGGTAGCTGTCCAGCGTCGTGCGCCGCCAGATCCCCTTCGGATTGGTCGCATCCTGCCAGAAGTTTCCGATGCCCTCGCCGAGGAAACTGGGCCCCGGAATCCGGTCTGTCGCCGACAGGATGTCGAACGCCTGCTGACGGAAGGTCTCGTAGCGCCGGTCCCCCTCCAGCGCCGCCAGCGCCTTGCGGTTGGACTCGGCCACGAAGGCCATGGCCTGCGCCCCCTCGACCTCTTCCAGCGCGAGATGGTCGTCGGCGGCGCGGACGCCGGCGGGGGTCAGGTCGGCGGGGAAGTGCGGCGGCGCGCCGACGGGCGCCATCGGCTCCAGCGGGCCCTGCACCATGTCCGGCGCGAGGCCGTAGATGGCGTCCTCGGCCGGAGCGGAGGCGCAGGCGGCCAGCAGCAGGGCCGGGATCGAGACGGACAGGATCAGTCGGTTCATCGCACTCACACTTTCAGGGTCAGGGGACCGGCGTCGGCGCCGGGACCTGCGTGTCCATCAGCCGCCGCGTCAGATAGGTGTATTCCAGCGCGATCCGCC
>NZ_JAVHLH010000024.1:2502-18546 GCF_031082345.1 Brevundimonas sp.
GTCGGGTGAGATAGGTGTAGTGCATGCCCCAGCGCCGGGCGTTGGCGGTCGGGTCGGCCCCGTTGGCGTGGCCGCCGTCGGTGTTCTCGTAGAACAGCACCGGATAGCCCAGCGCCTCCAGACGCGCCGCCGCCTTGCGGGCGTGGCCCGGATGCACCCGGTCGTCCTTGGTCGAGGTGTGGATGAACACCTCCGGATAGGGCCGGCCGGCCTCGAGCCGCTGATACGGCGAATAGGCCTCGATCCAGGCCCGCTCCTCGGGGATGTCGGGGTTGCCGTATTCCGCCATCCACGAGGCGCCCGCGAGCAGCTTGTGGAAGCGCAGCATGTCGAACAGCGGCACCTGGATGACCGCGGCGTTGATCAGGTCCGGCCGCTGGGTCAGCATCGCCCCCATGAACAGCCCGCCCTGCGAGCCGCCCATGACCCCCAGCCGCGGCTGCGAGGTGATGTTGCGGGTGATCAGGTCCTGCGCCACCGCCTGGAAGTCCTCGTGCGAACGCTGGCGGTTCTCCTGCAGCGCCGCCTGGTGCCAGCGCGGACCGAACTCGCCGCCGCCGCGCGTATTGGCGATGACATAGACGCCGCCCCGCTCCAGCCACAGCTTGCCGACCGTGGGCGAATAGCCGGGCAGCAGCGAGTTCTGGAAACCGCCGTAGCCGTACAGCAGGGTCGGGTTCGACCCGTCCATCGGCATGTCGCCCTTGTGGACGACGAAATAGGGGATCTTCGTGCCGTCGGCCGAGGTCGCCTCGAACTGCTCGACCACCATCCCCGTGGCGTCGAACTTGGCCGGCAGCGACTTGACCACATCCGCCTCGCCCGAGGCCGCGTCGGCCAGATACAGGCTCGAGGGGTTCAGATAGCCGGCCACGCTGACGAACACCTGGTCGTCGCGCTCGCTGGCCGCGCCGACGCCGACGGTGACGTTCTGCGGCAGGTCCAGCCGGGTCCGGCTCCACTCGCCGGCGGGATTGGGCTCATAGACATAGACCGAGCCGCGCACGTTCTCGTACAGGGCCACGACCAGCTTGTTGCGGGTCGCGTTCATGCCCTCGATGGCCTCGCGCTCGCCCGGCCGGATGACCAGCTGCGCCGGCGTGGCCGGATCGGCCAGCCAGCGGTCGAGGTCCCAGGCGATGACGTCGCCCGTCTTGAATTCCTGGCCCGACGGCGCGGTCCAGTCCTGGTCGGTGGTCACCACCATCTGGCCGCGCACCAGGGCGTTGATGTTCGACTTGGCCGGCAGCGCCAGCTGGGTGGTCGTGCCGTCGGCGTTCAGCCGGTGCGTCTCGCCCTCGTAGAAATTGACCCCCCGATTGATCAGGGTCGCCCGCACCACGCCGTCGGCGTCGCGCAGCGTATAGCCGGACACCGAGACGTCGGTCGGCTGGCCGGTGAACACCGTGGTCGCCTGGTCCAGGGTCTGGCCGCGCTTCAGCAGCTTGACGATCATCGGATAGCCCGAGCTGGTCATCGAGCCCGGCCCGAAGTCGCGCGAGACCAGCAGGGTGTCGGCGTCGAGCCACGAGGCCCCGCCCTTGGATTCCGGCAGCACGAAGCCGTCCTCGACGAAGGTCTTCGTCGACCGGTCGAACTCGCGCACCGTCACCGCGTCCTTGCCGCCGTCCGACAGCGAGACCAGGCAGCGGGTCTCCTCCGGCGGCAGGCAGGTCGCGCCCTTGTAGACCCAGTTCTTGCCCTCGGCGGTCGACAGGGCGTCGATGTCCAGCACCGTCTCCCATTCCGGCTCGGCCGTGCGGTAGCTGTCCAGGGTGGTGGTGCGCCAGACCCCGCGCACGTGCTCGGCGTCCTGCCAGAAATTATCCAGGGTGCCGTCGTGGTTGAAGCCGACGCCGGGGATGCGGTCGCGGGCCTGGACGATCTCCAGCGCCTGCTGGTGCAGGGTCTCGAAGCGCGGGTCGCCGCGCAGCACGCCCAGCGAATGTTCGTTGTGTTCCTCGACCCAGGCCATGGCCCGCTCGCCGTCGATCTCCTCCAGCCACAGATACGGATCGGTCGCGTCCGAGGTCGCGAAGGCGCCGCGCGAGGCGTCGGCGGGCGCGGGCGTGGGGGTCTGGGCCATGGCGGCGCTCGAAAGGGCGGTGGAGGCGAGGAGCGCGGCGAGCGCGGCGGTGCGGATCATAGGTGACGGTTCCCGACGATTGGTCGGCCGGCACCTTAACGGCGGTCAGGAACGCGGCAAGGCGCGGCGGACCGAGGTTACGGTTTTGTCATTTGCGCGAGGAGCGAGGGGCGAGGGGCGAGGGGCGCAATCCTCGAGTCCGCCCCGCGTCCAGTCGGAGCGATAAGACGGAGCGGTGTTCTTACTCGCCCCTCGTCCCTCGTCTCTCGCCCCTCCTCAGTGCCGCCCCTCGTCCGGGATGCACAATAGATTGCCGCAGGCCTTGCAGTGCACCGCGTCCGGATCGTGCACCTGCAGCCCGCACTGGTCGCAGGGGAACCGCACCTTGTGCGGGCGCAGCAGCGTCTGTCCCAGCCGCACGAACAGGGTCACCCCGACCAGCATGATGGTGATCGAGACGATCCGGCCCCAGACGCCCGGCAGCAGGATGTCGCCATACCCCGTCGTGGTCAGGCTGGTGACGGTGAAATACAGGGCGTCGATATAGCCGGAGATGCCTTCGTAGCGGCCCATGAAGCTGGTGTAGACGAAGCCCGTGGCGACGAAGATGAAGGTGATCAGCGCCACGATCGCCTTGGTGATCTCCTCCACCCGGGTGTCGTCATAGCGCCGCCCGATGGTGCGCCAGAAGAAGTCGGAATTGATCAGCGTCCACAGCCTCAGCACCCGCAGGAAGCCGAGATTGAACAGCCAGGCCGGGAACAGCAGGGTCGCCAGGATGAACAGGTCGACCCAGACGATCGGCTTCTTCAGCCAGCTCTTCAGATCGGAAAAGGCCCAGGCCCGCGCCGCCAGGTCGAAGGCCAGCAGGGCCGCGATCACATAGTCGAGAATGTAGAAGACCAGGGTGTCGGACTTCAGCAGCGGCGCGGCCACGAAGAAGGCGATGATGATCAGGTCGATGATCAGGACCGCCAGCCGGAACCGGACGGCCGTCACCGACGAGCCGTGGTACAGCGCCCGCAGCCTCGCCCTCAGACGCAGGCCGTCGGGCTTGTCCGGACTGTCGGCGGCGGGCTTCGATCGGCTCATCACCCAGCGATACCGCGCGTCGCTCGCACAAGGAACCGCCAACCTCTATATCCGGCTGCTATGACCCGTCCCTTCGTCCGCATGAACGGCGCCGGCAACGACTTCGTCGTGGTCAATGCGCTCGAGACGCCGTTCACCCCGACGGCCGAACAGGCGCGCGCCATCGCCGACCGCGAGACGGGCCAGGGCTGCGACCAGCTGATCGCCATCGAGCCTTCCGACCGCGCCGACGCCTTCATGCGCGTCTGGAACGCCGACGGCGGCCAGGTCGAGACCTGCGGCAACGCCCTGCGCTGCGTCGGCTGGCTGCTGATGGAATCGACCGGCAAGGACTCGGTGGTCATCGACACCCTCGGCGGGCCGACCACGGCGACGCGGGCGGGCGATCACCGTGTAAAGGTGGACATGGGCGCGCCCGGCCTCGACTGGACCCAGGTGCCGCTCGCCGAGGAGATGGACACCCGCGGCATCGAACTGCAGGTCGGCCCCATCGACGCTCCGAACCTGCACACGCCGGGCGCGGTCTCGATGGGCAATCCGCATGTGGTCTTCTTCACCGACCGTCAGGACGACGCCTTCGTGCGCGGCTCCGGATCGCTGGTCGAGGATCACCCGCTGTTCCCGCAAGGGGTCAACGTCGGCTTCGCCAACGTGCTGGCCCCCGACCGCATCCGCCTGCGCGTCTGGGAACGCGGCGCCGGCCTGACGAAGGCCTGCGGCACCGGCGCCTGCGCCGCCCTCGTGGCCACCGCCCGGCGCGGCCTGACCGGCCGCCACGCCGTCATCGAGGTCGACGGCGGCGAGCTCGAAATCGACTGGGACGAGGCCTCCGGTCACGTCTTCATGACCGGCCCGGTGGAGGTGGAGGGCGTGGGAACGTTGGCGGTCTGAGCCGCCTTCCTTCTCCCCTTGAGGAAGCAGGGAAGTGCACGACGCTGTGCTGGCCATTCCCGGAATTATAGTCCGGCTCACCCGAAAACCGGCCACCCTTTCAACACCCTGTCCTTTTCCCGACCTCATCTTCCCGCCTGAGGAAAAACCCGGCGTAGACTCTCCCGGGTCCCTTCGCCGGGCCCGGTCTTTGACAATCGCACCCCCGCCGCACCGCCCAGGCGCGACGCCCGTCCCGATGCGACTCCTGCGACTCCTTTTTTCGGGTCGCGCCCGCCCGCCGCACCGCCCCCGGGGTAGACGGGGTAGACTCCATCCACCGTGTTTTTTGCTCCGGGGGAGTCTACCCGCCCCGGCCGCCCGCGCCCCTCGGCGGTTGTCCCCCCGCCCCCCACGGCCTAGGAACAATCCTCCCGACCCGACCCTGCGGAAACCTTCGCCGACATGCCCGACCTGACCGACAAACAGACCTTCTCCGACGAGGATGCGCTGGAGTTCCACCGCAGCCCCCAGCCGGGCAAGATCTCCATGGCCCCGATCAAGCCGATGGCGACCCAGCGGGACCTGTCGCTGGCCTATTCGCCGGGCGTGGCCGTGCCGGTGCTGGCCATCGCCGAGGACGTCGACAAGGCCTACGACTACACCTCCAAGGGCAATCTGGTCGCCGTCATCTCCAACGGCACGGCCATCCTCGGCCTCGGCAATCTCGGCCACATGGCCTCCAAGCCGGTGATGGAGGGCAAGGCCGTCCTGTTCAAACGCTTCGCCGACGTCGACAGCTTCGACGTCGAGGTGAAGACCACCGACCCGGACGAGTTCGTCACCGTGGTCAAGAACATCGGCGACACCTGGGGCGGCATCAATCTGGAGGACATCAAGTCCCCCGAATGCTTCGTCATCGAGAGCGAGCTTCAGGACCTGCTCGACATCCCGGTCTTCCACGACGACCAGCACGGCACCGCCATCATCTCGACCGCCGGCCTGATCAACGCCGCCCATATCGCCGGCAAGAAGCTCGAGGATCTCAAGGTCGTCCTGGCCGGGGCCGGGGCCGCGGGCCTGTCCTCGATCGGCCTGATGAAGGCCGCCGGCGTGCGCCAGGAGAACACCGTCATCGTCGACCGCGACGGCGTCGTCTACAAGGGCCGCGCCAACGTCGACCAGTGGAAGGCCGCCCACGCCACCGACACCCCGCACCGCACCCTGGCGGAAGCCATGGTCGGCGCCGACGTGGTCCTCGGCCTGTCGGCCAAGGGCGCCATCACCAAGGAGATGGTGGCGTCGATGGCGCCCAATCCGATCATCTTCGCCATGGCCAATCCGGACCCGGAGATCACCCCGGAGGACGTGCTGTCGGTCCGCACCGACGCCATCATGGCCACCGGCCGGTCGGACTACGTCAACCAGGTCAACAACGTCCTCGGCTTCCCCTACATCTTCCGCGGCGCCCTCGACGTTCGCGCCCGCCGCGTCAATCACGAGATGAAGGTCGCCTGCGCCCAGGCCCTCGCCGCCCTCGCCCGCGAGGACGTGCCCGACGAGGTCGCCGCCGCCTATCGCGGCCGCAAGCTGAAATTCGGCCGCGACTACATCATCCCGACGCCGTTCGACCCGCGCCTGATCTGGTACATCCCGCCCTTCGTGGCCCAGGCGGCCATGGACACGGGCGTGGCCCGCAAGCCGATCGAGGACATGGACGCCTACCGCACCCAGCTGCGCTCGCGGCTCGATCCGTCGGCGGCCCTGGTGCAGAACATCTCCGGCGCCGTCCGCGCCGCGCCGAACAAGCGGGTGGTCTTCGCCGAGGGCGAGGAGACCGCCGTCATCCGCGCCGCCTGGGGCTTCAAACAGGCCGAGCTGGGCACGCCGATCCTGCTGGGGCGTGAGGACCTGATCCGTCAGAACGCCGCCGAGGCCGGGCTGAATTTCGACGAGATGGGCATCGACATCGTCAACGCCCGCGTCTCGGAGCACAATGTCGAATACACCGACTGGCTCTACGCCCGCCTGCAGCGCCGCGGCTATCTGCGCCGCGACGTGCAGCGGATGATCAATCAGGACCGCAACTATTTCGCCGCCGCCATGTGCGCCCGCGGCCAGGCCGACTGCATGGTCACCGGCGTCACCCGCAATTTCAACATGGTGCTGAAGGAGGTCCGCCGGGTCCTCGACGTCCGCGAGCGGATGATCGGCCTGTCGATCCTGCTGGCCAAGGGCCGCACCCTGTTCGTCGCCGACACCTCGATCCACGAACTGCCGGGCGCGGAAGACCTCGCCGACATCGCCGTCCAGGCCGCCGCCACCGTGCGCCGGCTGGGCCGCAACCCGCGCGTCGCCTTCCTCAGCTATTCGACCTTCGGCAACCCGCCCGGCGACCGCGGCGAGATGATCCGCGAGGCCATCCGCCTGCTCGACGAGCGCGGCGTCGATTTCGAATACGAGGGCGAGATGCCGGCCGAACTGGCGCTCGACCCGGAGGCGCGCGCCGCCTACCCGTTCATGCGCCTGTCCCGGGACGCCAACATCCTGGTCATGCCCGGCATCCACTCGGCCTCGATCTCGACCCGTCTGGTCCAGGCCCTGGGCGGGGCCACGGTGATCGGCCCGCTGCTGGTCGGCCTCGAACGCTCGGTCCAGATCGTCTCTCTCGGCGCCTCGGTCAGCGAAATCATCACCGCCGCCACCTTCGCCGCCTATGAGGAAGGCGCGATCGGGGAGCAGGGCTGAGGGGTCAGGACGGCTGCGCCTCCGCGGCCGCCGCTTCCTCCCGCGCCTTCTGCGCCGCCATCACCGCCGGCTGCCGCTTCGCGACATAGAAGGCGAGGAAGATGGCGAAGATTCCGATGACGACCGAGTAAAGGAAGAAGGTCATATAGCCTGAACCAAGGCCGGCGACAGACACGCCGCTCTTGGCCGCGCCCTCGACCAGCGACCCCGACGGCAGCCCGCCGAACAGTCCCTTGAACACGGAGGGCGGTCCGCCCGCGTCGGCGGCGCGGGCGGAAGCCTCGACGATCTTTCCGGACTGCGAGGCGATAAGCTTGCCCGGCAGGGCGTAGAGAGAGCTGAACAGAGCATACTGCGTCGCCGTGAAGCCGATCGAGGTCAGGCTCGACATATAGGCGATCAGCGCCGTGCCCGCGTAACCCGTCGCCAGATTATCGACGCCGATCGCGATGAACAGGGCGGTCAGGTCATGGCCCTGGGTCGCCAGCCAGGCGAAGACGAGGTTCGAAACCGGGCTCATGAAGGCCCCGATCACCATGGTGCGGATCAGTCCGAGCCGGGCCACCGACCAGCCGCCGACGAACACGCCCAGCGACATGGCGATGACCCCGAACAGCTTCCGGACCTCTCCGATCTCGATCAGGCTGAAGCCCAGATCGAGATAGAAGGGGTTCATGATGTTGAGGACGAAATCGGCCAGACGATACAGGCAGATCAACGCCAGTATCGGCCCGGCCAGCTTGCCGAAGCGCAGGAAGAAATCGATCAGTGGCCCCCCGAACGACGCGGCCAGATAGGCTCCCGGGCGCGTGCGGAAACGCGGCACCGGCCAGCAGGCGAGGACCAGCACGCCGAATCCGCCGATCACCCAGCCGAACTGGGTCAGCACCCCGGTCAGGCCCCCGGCCTCCATCCAGCCGTCGACCGCCGCCTCCGCGCCGGACGACATCACCCCGCTGAAGGCCCACAGGAAGGCATCCGCCTTGTCGGTCAGCCCCGTGCCGATGATCAGGGCGGCGACGACGATAAACCCAAGCCGGATCACCCACTCCACCCGCTCCAGCCAGGGACGCGAGGGAATGTCGGCGACCGGAATCTCCCGGATGACGTGCTTGCGCTCGCGGGGCGCCATGAGCACGCCGAGGACGCCGAACGCCATCAGGGCGGCCATGACCGCATAGGAGAGGTTCCAGTTGTAGATCTGGGCCAGCGCCAGGGGGATGAAGCCGGCCGCGATCTGGGCCACACGCCAGCCCAGCTGATAGGCCGCAGCCATGGCGCCCTGACGGCTATCGTCCGCGACCTCGATACGCCAGGCGTCGATGGCGATATCCTGGGTGGCGCCGAAGAAGCCGACCGCCACCGCAAAGGCGGCCAAGGCGGCCAGCTGGGTCTGCGGATTGGAGCCCGAAATCAGCCAGAGTCCAAGGATGATGAACCCCTGCGTGGCCAGCATCCAGGAACGACGATGCCCGAGCCAGCGGCCCAGAAACGGAATCTGGGTGCGATCGATCAGGGGGGCCCAGATGAATTTCAGCGCATAGGTCAGGGTCGCGAGGGCGAAGAACCCGATGAGCTCCAGGGTCACGCCGTCGTCGCGCAACCACGCGGAAAGGGTGTCATAGACCAGCAGGTTGGGCAGGCCCGAGGCGAAGCCGAGCAACAGCATCGCCATCGACTGCCGCTCGCCATAGACCGCCAGCCCCCCGAAGCGGCGCACGGGTTTGTCGGGCGTGGCGGCGTCGGTCATGGGCGTCCCTCGTATGACGCCCCCCGGCGTCCGTCTATGCGACGGCGACCTTGGCGCGGTCCGCGCTCTTCGTCCAGCGGGCCAGTGAGGCGCGCAGCGCTTCAAGCTCCAGCGGCTTGACCAGATGGTCGTCCATCCCGGCCTCGAGGCAGGCGCGGCGGTCCTCGGCGAAGGCGTTGGCGGTCAGGGCCACGATCGGCGTCTCGTCGCCGCGGGCGCGGATGGCGCGGGCGGCGGCGCACCCGTCCATGCCTGGCATCCGCATGTCCATGAACACCAGGTCGTAGCGGGCCCGCTTCAGCGCATCGAGCGCCTCATGGCCGCTGGCGGCGGTCTCGACCGCGCAGCCCTCGCGCTTCAGCAGGGTCGAGGCCAGCAGGGCCCCGACCGGATTGTCCTCGACCAGCAGCACCCGGATGCCCGAGAACCGGGTCAGGGCGACGCGATCGTCCTCGGGCGGCGGCGGCGGCGGTCCGGGCTGCATGGTCAGTTGCGCGCCCGAGGCGGCCAGCACCCGCTCGGCCACCGAGGCGCGACGCAGCGGCTTGATCAGATAGCCGTGAAAACCGGCCGAACGGTAACGGGCGATCAGGTCCCGCTCCGACGGCTTCAGCAACACGATGGCGCGGCCGCCCGCGGGCCGGGGCACGAGGCCCTGACCGGCCGGGCGGGCCGCGTGGTCGATCAACATGACCGGGGCTTTCGCCGCGACCCTGCCGCCCGAGGCCTCGATCTGGGCCACGGCGGCGGCGCGCACGAACGGGTCCGGACTGACCACCGCGACGGTCTGTCCCGCCAACGCCCGGGAGGATCGGGCGGGCATGTGTTTCGCGGCCGGGAACGCCGCCTCGAAGCGGAAGCGGGCGCCGGGGCCGTCCGGCCGGTCGGCGACGCTGACCGTGCCGCCCATGGCGTGGGCCAGCTTGCGGACCACCGCCAGGCCGAGGCCGGCCCCGCCGAAGCGGCTGGCGTCGGAGGCGTCGACGTGGCCGAACTCCTCGAAGATGCGGCCGCGCGCCTCGGCCGGAATGCCCGGGCCGGTGTCGTCGACGATGAAGGCCAGCTTCGGCGCCTTCATCGATCCGCCGGAGCGTTCGACGGTGATGCGGACGCCGCCGGTCTCGGCGAATTTCACGGCGTTGCCGGCGAGGTTGAACAGCACCTGGCGCAGCCGGCCCTCGTCGGCCATGACGTCGACGGCTTCGGGGGCGACCGACCAGGCGATCTCCAGCCCCTTGTCGTGGGCGCGGGGGCTGAGCAGTTCCGCGACCCCGCGGACCAGGCCCTCCAGATCGACCGGGGCGGAGTCGAACTCCAGCCGGTCGGCTTCCAGCCGGGCGTAGTCGAGCAGGTCGTTGACCAGACCCAGAAGGTGTTCGGCCGAGGACCGGGCGGCCTCGGCATAGGCCCGCTGGGCGCCGTCGAGTCGCGTCCGGGACAGAAGGCCGAGCATGCCGATGACGCCGTTCAGCGGCGTGCGCATTTCGTGGCTCATCAGCCGCAGGAACTGCTGCTCGGCGCCTTCCGCCGCAGGGGCGACCGTCGTCGCCGTGTCCGGAACCGCCTTCGTCTTGCGCGCCATACGTCACATCCCCTTGGACGGCGATCATGGCGAACAGGTCTTAAGGCTGGTTCAAGCAGGTCGGTTAAGGAAGTCTGAGGTCAGTAGGCGGGGGCGCCGGTCCGTCCCTCCGTGCGGCCTTCATCGCGGCGCTCGAAATCGGCGTGCGCCCCGATGGTCGAGCGGCGATGCACCAGCGCCTCGGCGATGTGCCGGCGCAGCACGCCGTCGCAGCCGTCGAGGTCGGCGATGGTGCGGGCCAGCCTCAGGGTCCGCGTCCAGCCCCGGGCGGTCAGGCCGCCGGCCTCTCCGGCCCGCATCAGCAGGGCGCGACCCGCCTCATCCGGGGTGGCGAAGCGGTCGAGGGTCTCGCCCGAGGCGCGGGCGTTGACGGCCTGGTCGCGAGCGGAGTCCGGATCGATGCCGGCGGCGCGCAGTCGCTCCTCCTGCATGGCGCGAGCGGCCAGCACCCGGGCGGAGGCCTCGGCCGTGCCCTCGGCCGGCGGCGGCAGGGCCATGTCGGCGGCGGTGACCGGCGGCGTCTCGACGGTCAGGTCGATGCGGTCGAACATCGGTCCGGAGATGCGGTTCTGGTAGTCGCGCTGGCATCGGGGCGCCTTGCCGCAGGCCCCCTTGCCGCCGCCCCCCAGGCCGCAGCGGCAGGGGTTCATCGCCGCCACCAGCTGGAACCGGGCCGGATAGCGGACGTGGGCGTTGGCCCGGGCGACGACGATCTCGCCGGTCTCGAGCGGCTGGCGCAGGGAGTCGAGCGCCTGGGCGCTGTACTCGGGCAGCTCGTCGAGGAAGAGGACGCCGTTGTGCGCCAGCGAGGCCTCGCCCGGCTTGGCCCGCAGGCCGCCGCCGGTCAGGGCCGCCATCGAGGCCGAGTGATGCGGGCTGCGGAACGGTCGGTCGCGGGTCAGGGCGCCACGCTCGATCAGCCCGGCCACCGACCAGACCATCGAGGTCTCCAGCAGCTCCTTCGGCGTCAGCGGCGGCAACAGGCCGGGCAGACGCGCCGCCATCATCGACTTGCCCGACCCCGGCGGGCCGACGAACAGCAGGTTGTGGCCGCCCGCCGCCGCGATCTCCAGCGCCCGCTTGGCGCTCTCCTGACCCTTGACCTCGTTGAGGTCGGGGACGCGGTCCCCCGACCGCATCGCCCCCGGCTCCGGGCGGCGCAGCACCTGGACGCCCTTGAAGTGATTGACCAGTCCGATCAGGGACCGCGGCGCCAGCACCGCCACCTCCCCGGCCCAGGCCGCCTCGGGCCCGTTGGCCTCGGGGCAGATCAGGCCCAGTCCCATGGCGTCGGCGGCCACCGCCGCCGGCAGGGTCCCGCCCACCGGCGCGATCTGGCCGTCCAGTCCCAGCTCGCCGACTGCGGCCCAGCCGGCCAGGGCGTCGACCGGAATGACCCCCATCGAGGCCAGCAGGGCGAGGGCGATGGGCAGGTCGAAATGGCTGCCCTCCTTGGGCAGGTCGGCCGGCGCCAGATTGGCGATGATCCGCTTCGGCGGCATGGCCAGGCCGATGCCGGCGAAGGCCCCGCGCACCCGCTCCCGGCTCTCGGCCACCGCCTTGTCCGCGAGGCCGACGATGGTGAAGGACGGCTGGTCGCTGGACAGCTGCTGGACCTGCACGTCCACGCGCCGGGCGTCCACGCCCTCGAACGCCACCGTGACGACGCTGGCCACCATCGGCCCCTCCCGCAATCCGCGAGAGAACGAACCATGAACTGATGCGATTTACAAGAGCGGCGTTATCCGGCCGGGGAAGGCGCGCGCTTCTTCTCGATCACGTCCCACATCAGGGCCGCCGCATCGACGCCGGTGAAGCGCTTCAACTGCTGGGCGCCCGTGGGCGAGGTGACGTTGATCTCGGTCAGCCAGTCGCCGATCACGTCGATGCCGACGAAGATCAGGCCGCGCTCCCGCAGCGTCGGCCCGATGGCGGCGCAGATTTCGCGATCCCGTTCCGTCAGCTCGACCGGCGCCGCCGTGCCGCCGACGTGCAGGTTGGAGCGCACCGCGCCCTCGGCCGGCACCCGGTTGATGGCCCCGACCGGCTCGCCGTCGACCAGCAGGATGCGCTTGTCGCCCTTCGACACCGCCGGCAGGAATTTCTGGATCACCAGCGGATCGCGCGAGCCGACCGCGTGGATTTCGATCAGCGCCTCCAGATTGGGATCGTCGGCCTTCAGCCGCACCACGCCCGAGCCGCCGGCGCCGTGCAGCGGCTTGAGCACCACATCGCCATGGCGACGATGGAAGTCGGTCAGGGCGACGGGATCGGAGCTGATCAGGGTCGGCGGGGTCAGGCCGGGAAAACGGGTGACCAGCAGCTTTTCGGGCGCCGATCGCACCTCGGCGGGGTCGTTCACCACCAGGGTCTTCGGATGCACGGTCTCGAGCAGATAGGTGGCGGTGACATAGGCCATGTCGAAGGGCGGATCCTGACGCATCAGGATGACGTCGACGTCCTGCGACAGGTCCAGCTTCACCTCGTCGCCGAAGCTGACATGGTCCCCGGCGTTGCGGCGCAGGGTCACCGGCCGGGCCCGGCAGAACAGCTTCCCGTCCTCCAGCGCCAGGGTCCGAAAATCGTAGACCCACACCGGATAGCCCCGGTTCTGGGCCTCCATCGCCTGCAGGAAGGTGGTGTCCGAGTCGATGTTGACCGCCTCGATGGGGTCCATCTGGATCGCGACTCTGAGCATGGGCTGTCCTTACAGGCGGTCGGACCTTGGCTAATGGGCAGCGGGGGCGGTGAGCGCAACCCTAGTTCAGCTGCAGCCTCACCCGGTCGACCGACATCCGGCGATGCGCCTCGGTCGGATCGTCCAGCGAGCGGGCCCGCGACAGGGCCTCCAGCGCTCCGGCGAGCGCCCCCTGTTTCTCTCGCGCGGCGGCCACGTCCAGCCACGGACGGTGATCCTCGGGGTCGAGCAAGGCCCGACGCAGGGCCGACCGCTCGGCGCCCTCATAGTCCTGGGCGTTGAGGGCGCGGCTGAACAGCACGTTCTGCAGCCGCAGCAGGGCCTGGCGGTCGCTGACCGGGGCCATCAGCACGTCCAGCCGGTCGGCGACATGCGGCGTCAGACCGGCCCGCAGCGCCCGCCGGGTCAGTTCAGACGGCAGCACCAGCCGCCCCTGGCTGAACGGATCCAGCGCCACCGGGCCCTCGGCGGTCTCGACCCGCAGCAGGAAATGGCCAGGGAAGTCGACGCCCTTCGCCCGGATCCCCGCCCGCCGCGCCGCGTCGAGGTAGAAGATCGCCAGGGTCGCCGACAGGCCGCGTCGCCGCTCGGCCACGTCGATCACGTCGGTGTTGCCCGGATGGTCGTAGTTCAGCAGGTCGCCATTCAGCCGAAGATCCGAGGCCATGGTTTCCGCCAGGGCGTCGTCCGGGCTCTCGCCGCCGATCCGCTCCGCCAGACGTTCGGCCGCGTTGTGCGCCAGGGTGCGCACCGGCTCCGGATCCCGGAACGGATAGTCATGGATGGCGCAGGCGATCGCCGCCTCCAGCAACGGAAACGCCCCGTCCTCGGCCTGTCCGGCCTCGGTCAGCACGGTCTCGGCTTCGTCGCGCGTCACGCCCTCCCCCTCCCGAACGGCTCCACCCCCCGACGATGGCGCGGAAGCCGGCCCGGAGCCAGCGCCACCATGTCAATTCGGAGCTGATGTCCGGCCAAGCTGGGTCTTTGACGCAACACCGCGCGGCCCGCGGCCAGCAGCCGATCATACTGGTTCGCGGTCAGGGCCGCGAGAGCCAGCTCCAGGGTGGCGCGGCGCTTGACCTCGACGACCGCGAGCGTCCGCCCGCGTCGCGCGAGGATGTCGATCTCGCCGGCCCGGGTCTTCAACCGGAACCCGAGCAGCTGATAGCCCCGACTCATCAGCAGGGCCGCCGCCAGCCACTCCGATCGGTGCCCCTCGCGGTGAGACAGGGCGCCGAGGGCCACCCGCCAGCCGCGCTTGGCCGCCACGACCCTCGCCGCCTTCAGGCGAACCGGGGGCCGCGCGCCGCTCACCGCCCCTGCAGCTCCAGCGCCCGCTTGTAGAGCGGCTTGCGGGGCAGATTCAGCGCCTTCGACACCTCCGCCGCCGCCTCGCCGGGCGGCAGGCGGGTCATCGCCTCCGCCAGGGCCGCGTCGGCGTCGGCCGCGGAAGCGACGTCGGTCTCGCCAGGACCGACGACGATGACGATCTCGCCCTTGGGCGACTGGCAGCGCGGATCGACGGCCAGTTCGGGCAGCGAGCCCCGGATGCATTCCTCGTAGAGCTTGGTCAGCTCGCGGGCGACCGCGGCGGGACGCGGCCCCAGCACCGCGGCCATGTCGGCCAGGCTGTCGGCGAGGCGCGGGCCGCTCTCGAAGAAGACCAGCGTCTGGCGTCCGGTGCGCAGTTCTTCCAGCGCCGCCTTTCGCGTTCCCGACTTCGGCGGCAGGAAGCCGGCGAACAGCACCCGGTCGGCCGGTTGCCCCGCGATGCACAGGGCCGCCAGCAGACTCGACGCGCCCGGAATCGGATGCACCGGCAGGCCCTCGGCGATCACCGCCCGGGCGACCACGAATCCGGGGTCGCTGACCAGCGGCGTGCCCGCATCCGAGACCAGGGCCACCACCGCCCCTTCGCGCAGCCGTTCGATGGCCAGTTCGGCCGCCCGCGCCGAGGCGTGATCGTCGCAACGCTCCAGCTTCGCCTTCAGCCCGTAGGCCGACAGAAGCTTGCCGGTCACCCGCGTGTCCTCGGCCAGCACCAGGTCGGCGGCGGCCAGCACGTCCAGCGCCCGCAGGGTCATGTCGCGCAGGTTCCCGATCGGCGTCGCCACCAGATAGAGCCCCGAAGCGACGGGGCGCGGCGGCGGGGCGGTCGGCGGAAAGACGGACGGATCGGGCATCGGCGGGACCGTGCCAGCGCGCCGCCCCGGCCTCAAGCGCCGAAAGCGCTACAGCGTCTTCTTGTAGCCGAGGTGGCTCGCGGTGAAGCCCAGTTGTTCGTAGAAGCGATGCGCCTCCGGTCGTTCCCGATCGGTGGTCAGCTGGACCAGGCCGCAGCCGCGCGTCCGGCATTCCCCGATCGCCCACTCGAAAGCCCGACGCCCCAGTCCTTCTCCGCGGTGACTGGCGGCGATGCGGACTCCCTCGATCTGGCCGCGCCACATCCCTTTTCGGGACAAGCCCGGGATGAAGGTGATCTGCAAGGTTCCGATCACCGCGTCGCCCTTCGTCGCCACCGCGAGGAGCTGGTTCGGGTCAGCCTCGATGGCCGCGAACGCCTCATCGTAGGCCGCGAGCAACGGCTCCGTCGCATCCTCGCGCAGCCGTCCGATCGGATCGTCGGCCAGCAGGCCGACGATGGCCGGAAGGTCGCGCCTGCTGGCGCGCCGGAAGGTGAGGGTGTCCATGACCGTCCTCATAGAGGGGGCGGCGGCCTCTCGACAACTGTCCGGCGCCGGAACCTCGCGACAGGGTCGGGGTTTTGCCTGCATGCCGCACAAGACGCCCAAATCCGACGATCCCCGCCAGGGGGCCCTGAACCCCGCCGCGGGCGACGGGGTGGTGGTCGTCAAGGATCCGCCGCGGGCCGAGATGCAGATGACGCCGGACGAGGCCGACATCTCGGGCATCCGCATGCTCGACGCGGCGGATGAGGCGCGCAAGCCGCCGCATGCCCGCACGGCCAAACCGAAGCCCCGGCCGGCTTCAGGCCAGTAGCGCCCTCAGCACGCCGTCCAGCACCGGTCGGCCGGCAGGGGTGGCGATGACCCGTCCGGCCCGGAGATCAAGGAAACCGTCGTCGATCAACCCGGCGAGCGGCCCCGTCTCCGCCGTCCGGCCCAGCGCCGCCAGATCGGCCAGCGCCGCGCCCTCGACCGTGCGCAGGCCCAGCAACACGCGCTCCTCGGCCGCCGCGGAGGGAGTCAGCGCCTCGC
>NZ_JAVHLH010000250.1 GCF_031082345.1 Brevundimonas sp.
CGAGCTTGATGACGCGGTCCGCCCACTCCTCGAGGCGCGGATCGTGCGTGACGCAGATGACGGCTGCGCCATGTTCGGTGGCGGCGCGGCGCAGCAGGCGGATGACCACCTGTCCGTTCTCGCCGTCGAGGGCGGAGGTCGGTTCGTCGGCGAACAGGATCTGGGGGTTCTTGGCCAGGCAGCGGGCGATGGCGACGCGCTGCTTCTCGCCGCCCGACAGCGCCGACGGTCGCTGATGCAGGCGCGGGCCGAGACCGACCTCCTCCAGCGCGATCGTCGCCTGCTTTCTGGCGTCCGCCTTGGACAGACCCTGGAACTTCAGGACGATCTCCACCTGCTGAAGCGCGCTCAGCGCCGGGAACAGGTTGAAGCCCTGGAAGATGAAACCGCAGTGGTCGAGGCGGAATTTGTCGATCTTGCCGGACGACAGCTTCCACAGGTTATCGACGTCCAGCGTGTCGACACGCCCTTCTTCGGGGCGCAGCAGGCCGGACAGGGCGGCGATCAGGGTCGATTTGCCCGAGCCGGACGGGCCCATGACCATGGTCAGGTCGCCGTGGCGCGCGTCGAAATCCACGCCCTTGAGCACCTCGATAAAGGCCTTCCCGGACTTGAACCGCTTCACCAGGCCCTTGGCCTCGATAGCGAAGTCGCCGTGCTTTCCGTGGGTTCTGGTCTTGCTCATCGCAGCAGATCCGCCGGTTGGCTGTTCTTGAGGATGCCAAGGGACAGAAGGCCCGAAAGCATGGAGATGATGACGAGGCCGCCGCCGACGACGATCAGCAGGATCGGCGGCAGGGCGATGATCACGGCGTTCGCCAGGGCGAGCATCTGCACCAGCATGGTCAGGCCGATCGCGGCCGCGACGCCGACGAGGCCGACCCAGAAGCTGAGCTCCATGACGATGCGGTTCAGAGAGCCCATGCCGACGCCAAGCGCCCGCAGCGAGGCGAACTCCTTGATGTTGGCCATGATGGCGCCGCGCAGGGTCTGCCAGGTGATCGCCACCCCAATGATGGTGCCCAGCACCACGCAGCCGCCGATGATGATGACGAGGATGCCCTCCTCGAACATGGCCCCGGCGTTGGCGTCGGCCAACTCCTGACGGGTCCAGGCCTTCCACTGGCCGGCGCCGAGGGCGTTCAGCTGGACCGCGACCAATTCGGCCTGGGCCGGATCGCGCAGTTTGACCATCAGCGGACCTACTCGCGGTCCTGTATCGGCCTGGCCGAGCATCCGCAGCGTGTCGCGCGACATGACGATATTGGCCTGCATCATGTTGGGGTAGCCGCGGGTGATGCCGACCACAGTCACCGTCTGGCCGTTGTATAGAGCCTTGTCGCCCAGCTTGACGCCGAGCTTGCTCACGGCCGTCTCGTCGATCGCGACGGTGTATGGCTGGCGCAGGGCGTCGACCAGTTCCCGGGAATAGTCGGTGGGAATGGTGACCGCGCCCGGCGTGGTGTCGATGATGCTGGCCTGGACAAACTGCTGCCGCGGCGCGCCCATCTTGGCGCGGTCGGCCTGGGACATGGTCGGATCGACATTCTTGACGCTCTGGAATGATCCGCCGGCGCCGTCGAGCGGTTGAACCTCGACCACCTGCGGGTTCCGGTAGGCCAACGGAATGAACCGGCGGGGCACGCCTGACGGTCCGCCGATCAGGCTCTTGGCGCCGGGTTGCATGATGATGATGTCGGCGCTCGACCGCTCGATGGTGGCGGTGAAGCCCTTTCCGATGCCGATGAAGACTCCGGTCATGGCCAGCACCAGCAGGCCCGACAGCGCGAGCGCCATCACGGCCGCCATGTAGCGGCGCCACTCGTAGAGCAGGGTGGAAAGTGCAAGCGACATTGAACGGATCGGCCCCCGGGTTTCGTCGCTATGTGACGGCGCCGACGGTCAGGGCCAAGTTAAATCGGGTTAAGGCCATGTGGACGGGCTTCGTTCATCGGCGCTAGGTAGTGAGCTGTAGAACCGGCGGAGCCGGCATCCTGGAGACGACCCGACATGATCCTTCGTTCGCTTCGCGCCGCCGTAGCGGCAACCGCCTCCCTGGCCGCCGTCGCCGGCGCCATGGCCGTGACCGCCGTTCCTTCCACGGCGCTGGCCGACGAGGGGATGTGGACCTTCGACAATTTCCCGATCCAGACCGTGAACCAGAAATACGGGACGCGACTCGATCAGGCGTGGCTGGACCGGTTGCGGCTGGCCTCGGTCCGCATCCAGGGCTGTTCGGCCTCGTTCGTGTCGGACGAGGGACTGATCCTGACCAACTGGCATTGCGTCGTCGGTTGCGCCCAGGAGCTGTCCGACGCGCAGAAGGACTATGTGAAGAACGGCTTCACCGCCGGGACGCGCGAGGAAGAGGTGCAATGCCCGGGCCAGACGGCCGAGGTGCTGACCGAGATCACCGACGTCACCGACCGGGTGCGCGCCGCGGGCGAGGGCCTCGAGGGCGCGGCCTTCAACGCCGCCCGCCAGGCGGCGGTCAACCAGATCCAGACCGAAGCCTGCGCCGGCGACACGAAGTTCAACTGCCAGGTGATCAGCCTGTACCGGGGCGGGCAGTACAGCCTGCACAAATTCCGCAAATACGACGATGTGCGGCTGGTCTTCGCGCCCGAGAACCAGGCGGCCTTCTTCGGCGGGGACCCCGACAATTTCAACTTCCCGCGCTACGCCCTCGATGCCGGATTCCTGCGCGCCTACGAGGACGGCAAGCCGGTCGAGTCGCCGAACTTCCTGAAGTGGAGCGCCGAGGCGCCGGACGAGGGTGACGTGACCTTCGTGTCCGGCAACCCGGGCTCGACCTCGCGCCTGCTGACCATGAGCCAGCTGGAGCGGCTGCGCGACCAGCAGCTGCCGATCACCCTGATCCAGTCCTCGGAACTGCGCGGTCGCCTGCTGGAATATTCGCTGACCGGCGAGGAGGCCAAGCGGGTGTCGTTCGACCCGATCTTCGGCCTCGAGAACAGCTTCAAGGTCTATTACGGCCAGCAGGGCGCCCTGACCGATCCGGCCTTCATGGCGACCAAGCGGGAAGCCGAGCAGGAGCTGCGCGCCCGCGTCGCGGCCGACCCCAGCCTGGTGCAGCAGATCGGCGACCCGTGGGCCGAGCTGGATCGTGTGCAGGATACGGCTCGGGATCTCTACCTGCCCTACCGCCAGCTGGAGCAGGCGGCCGGCGGCGGATCGCAGCTTTATCAGATGGCCCGGGCGGTCGTGCGGGCCTCCAAGGCAGAAATGCCGGCCGACCGACGCGCGCGCCTGGCGGCGATGCTGGGCGAGGAGACGCCGATCTCGACCGACATGGAGGAGATCCGGCTGCGCTACTGGCTGTCCAAGACCCGCGAGTACCTGACCGTCGACAATCCGCAGGTGAAGGCGATGCTGGGCCGCGAGAGCCCGGAGGCCCTGGCCGAACGGCTGATCGAGGGGACCCGGATGACCGACGCCGACTTCCGTCGCGAGGCGGCCGGGATGACGCTGGAGCAGCTGAAGGCGGCCGACCCGCTGCTGGCCTTCGTGGCCGCCAATGACGACGCGGCCAAGGCCATCGCCGACCGCTGGGCGGCCGAGGTCAACGCCCCTACCGCCCGCGCGGCCGAGAAGGTCGCCCAGGCCCGGTTCGCGGTCTACGGCACCAACCAGTACCCGGACGCCACCTTCAGCCTGCGCCTGTCGTACGGCGAGGTGCGGGGCTGGACCTATCGCGGCGTGACGGTGCCGCCGTTCACCTACATCGGCGGCCTGTACGAGCGGGCCACCGGTTCGGAGCCGTTCAACCTGGCCCAGGCCTTCGCCGATGCGGAGTCGCGGGTGAACAAGGAGGTCGTCTACGACTTCGTCTCGACCAATGACATCATCGGCGGCAACTCCGGCTCGCCGGTGGTCAACGCCGAGGGCGAGGTGATCGGCGCGGCCTTCGACGGCAACATCCACTCGCTGGGCGGCTCGTTCGGCTACGACGGCGAGCTGAACCGGACGGTGACGGTGTCGACGGCGGCGATCACCGAAGCCCTGCGCAACGTCTATCCGAACCCCCGCATCCTCGAGGAGCTGGGGGTCGAATAGCGATCCTTCTCCCCTTGCGGGAGAAGGTGGCCCGCGCAGCGGGTCGGATGAGGGGT
>NZ_JAVHLH010000251.1 GCF_031082345.1 Brevundimonas sp.
CCTCTCCTCCACCCCGGGGCGGGGAGGGAGAAGGGGACTGTCTTACTTCCCCTCGAAGATCGGGTCGAAGCCGGCCCACATCATGCGCTTGCCGTCGAAGGGCATGTCCATGCCGTCGAAGTCGGGATCGTTCATCATCTCGGCGAAGCATTTGTCGGCGGTGGCGCGGTCGGGCCAGCGCAGCCATGAGAAGACCACCGCCTCGCCGGGCTCCCGCTTCACGGCGCGGGGGAAGCTGGTGGTTTCGCCCTCGGGGATGTCCTCGCCCCAGGTCTCGACCTGCTCGAGGCAGCCGTATTTCTGGAACAGCGGCCAGGATTTGCGGGCGGACTCGAGGTAGCGGTCCTTGTCGGCGGTTTTGACGGGGATGAGGAAGCCGGTGATGTAGGTCATGACGCATGCTCCGCTGCTAGGGGCCAGGGGCCAGGGGCGAGGGGCGAGGGGCGAGGATTAGGGCTCACCCGGCGGGATCAGGCAATAGGCGACAGGCGACAGGCGCGGGCCGCGCTTCCCCTCGACCCTCGCCCCTCGACCCTAGGCCAGCATGTCCAGCAGCGTCCCGGTCATTTCGTCGGCGGTCTTCAGCACCGAGACATTGGCCTTGAGGGCCAGTTCGGCGCCCATGCGCTCGACGGTCTCGCCGGCGAGGTCGGCGAGGGGGTCGGCGGCGGTGCGGCGGGCGCTGGCCTCGAAACGGGCCGTGGCGGCTGCGATGCCGGCGGCGGCGATGGCGTGAGCCTGCATGGCGGCGTCTCCCGTGGACCTGGGGGGAGGATGACGCGGCGGGCTGAACGGGAGGCTGACGAACAGGGTGAACGGGGCGGGAAAGCGGTGTTCGCTGAATCGACAGGGCGGGCCGGACATGGTTGGCTGGGGGCGTGGATCCCGCGAACGGAACCGTCGCCATGGTCAGCCTCGCCCATCTGAAGCGTCGCCTCGGGCAGTATGCGGCCGTGTGGGTGGCGGGGTTCCTGCTGTCGGGGCTGGCGATCCTGGCGGGGCTGTGGTTCGCGGAGCTGATGACGGCGGTCGACCTGGTGCTGCCGGCGGGGCTGTTGCTGGTCGCCCTGGCGCTGGGGGCGGGGGTCGTGGCCAGCCTGGCCTCGGGCGAGACGCTGGGGACCAAGCTGGTGGTGCTGGGGCTGGCGGCGCTGCTGGCGCTGCCGCTGCTGTGGGCGCCGGTCTCGGCGGCGGTGGCCATCGCCTTCTTCGCCGACCGCTCGATCGAATATTCGCAGGTCTATGCGGCCTTCCAGATCGGGGTGGCGCGGGTGCTGTTCCCGATCAGCCAGTGGGTCGGGGGCGGGGACCTGTTCGGCTGGGTGTGGACGGCGTTCCAGTGGGTGTCGACGGCGGTGGGCTTCGCCTCGGCGGTGGTCCGGGTCTGGCCGTTGGTGCGGCGGCTGCTGGGACCGGAGCCGGTGGAGGAGACCTGAGGCTTGCCGCCGGCGGGCCGCGGAGTCATCGTCGGGCCATGAGCACGCAGGAGCCGGCGGGCGGACGCTTCCAGAGTTTCGCGGCCTTCTATCCGCACTATATCCACGAGCACTCCAACCGGACGTGCCGGCGCATCCATGTGGTCGGGTCGGCGCTGGTGCTGGTCGCGCTGGCCGTGGCGGTCGTGACGCTGAACCCGTGGTGGCTGCTGGCCATGCCCGTGATCGGCTACGGCTTCGCCTGGGTCGGGCATTTCTTCTTCGAGAAGAACCGGCCGGCGACGTTCCGCTATCCGCTGTGGAGCCTGATGGGCGACTGGCGGATGTTCTTCGAGACGGTGAGCGGCAAGCGGAAATTCTAGCCCGGCCGGCCCGGATCCTGGAAGGTGAACAGGATGGCGCCCAGCAGGGCGGCCGCGTCGCGGTCGGCGGAGCCGGCGGGCGGCAGGTAGAAGGTCGGCCTCATGCCGCTGAGGGCCACGCCGCCGATGTCGACGCCGTCGCGGCTGAACACATAGCCCAGCACATTGCCGCCGCCCCACGGCAGGCCTTCGACGTAGCGGGTCTCGGCCCGATAGACCTGACCGTTCCAGCGCAGCTCGCCCGCCCGTTGCGGCTGCTGCATCCGCTGCAGCCAATTGCCGTGCCGGCTGAGCGCGAGGGTGAAGGCGGCGTCCGCCGGCGCGGCGCCGGAGAAGGCGCAGTTGTAGGCGAGGTCGGCCCGTTCGAAGGTGATGCCGAGGATCTGGGTGCGCGCCTCGCCGCCCTCGCACTCGGCCTCGATCTCGCCCGGCAGGGAGGGGGCGGTCAGGCTCAGGGAGGTCCGGGCGTGGGCGCTGCGCCGGAAGGGCATGGCCGTGCCCGAGGACCGCGCCGACGACGAGCCGACGTATTCGCCGATGGCGAAGCCGGGGCGGAACAGGCTGGGGCCGCGTCGACCCTCGAGCGACACGCGCTCGGTGCGATCCCTGAAGGGAACCCCGGCGTCCTGGGCGACGGCGGCGGGCGCCAGGCACAGGGCGGCGGCGACGATGGCGATGACGGCTTTCATGGTCCCCTCCCGAGAGATCGGGGGAGGGTGCCCTCGCCGCGCCGGTTTCGCAATACGTCGTTAGGCCAAGGGCCTAGTTGGAGCCGACGTTGGCGGCGGCCGAGGCCATCAGGGTCTGGCTCGGCACCCGGTCCCACGACGGCGGGCAGCCGTCGAAACGGCCGGCGTCGATCAGGGTCACGCGGCGCTGGTTCAGCGGCATGGCCGGCGACATCGAGCCGCGGCCGTGGCCGGTGTAGAAGTCGATCTTCTGACCCTTGATCGCGCCGCCGGTGTCGGAGGCGTACCAGTAGCCGTCGTGGATGGTGCCGTCAGACATCCGCATGCCGACCGTCTCGGGGATGAACAGGCGGGTGCGTCTGGGGATGTAGCGCGGGTCGACGGCCATGGTGCGCATCGGGATCGGGCGGCAGCCGAGGCTGTCGTTGCCCGTCGCTCCGCCGCCGCCGGCATGGTAGAGATTGACGCGGGCGGTCCAGTCGGCGGCTTCCGCCATCAGGGCCTGCTGCTCGGGGGTCAGGGCGACGCCGCTGTCGGAACCTTCGTTGACCGACCCCGTTGATTCCTCGCCCAGACCGGTCGCGACCGCGGCTTCATAGGAAACGGGATCGGCCTCGATCGCCGCATGGGCGGGGAAGGCCATCGCCCAGACGAGGGCGAGCGCAGCGGCGGTGCCGAGCATCAATTCGACTCACGAGAACACCGGCCCCTGACGCGTCCGGCGACGCGCTTTTCGATCACGAATGCGGCAAAAGCCAGACGTGGGGCTCGGACTGCGACCTCCTGTCAGGTCGAGCGGTGGATAAGTGCGGCTTGTGAGGGACGAACGGAATCTCGTTTGGCCAACGCCGCCAAACCTGTAAGCTGTATTCGCAGATCAGAAACACTTTGCTGGGGCGCGATGCTTACTGTCCATGGGGATATTCGTTCCGGCAACTGTTTGAAGGTCAAGTGGTTGCTCGACAGGCTCGGGCATGATTATCGCTGGGTCGAAACCGACGTCATGGCGGGGACGACGCGATCCACAGAATTTTTGGCCCTGAACCCGGCCGGACAGGTTCCGGCGGTGGTGCTCGCCGACGGCCGTACGCTGGCGCAGTCGAACGCGATCCTCGGCTTCTTCGGCGAGGGCACGCCCTTCGTCCCGACCGACCCGTGGGACCGGGCCAGGATGTACGAGTGGCTGTTCTGGGAACAGTACAGCCACGAGCCGTATATCGCCGTGGCCCGGTTCCAGCGGACCTTCCTCGGCAAGGCGGCGGACGAGATCGAGCCGCGGCTGATGGAGCGCGGTCGGGCGGCGCTGGAGCGGATGGAGGCGGCGCTGGCCGGGGCGGACTGGCTGGTCGGGGCGGGGCCGACGCTCGCCGACCTGGCGCTGGTCGCCTACACCCGGATGGCGCCCGAGGGCGGGTTCGAGCTCGAGCCGTTTCCGGCGATCCGGCGGTGGATCGGTCGGGTGGAGGGGGTGTTCGGGATTCAATCCTACCCCGAAGCGTAGCGACAGGGGGAGGGGGACCGCCGGACCGGCGGTGGAGGGGGCTTGCCCCGGCCGCCGTCGGTTGCCGTCGCCCCCTCCCCCTGTCGCTACGCTTCGGGGTAGGATTGA
>NZ_JAVHLH010000252.1 GCF_031082345.1 Brevundimonas sp.
TCTACGGCGGCGGCGGCGTCGGGCTGATGGGGGCCTCCGCGCGGGCGGCGCACGCTGCGGGGGGACGGGTGCTGGGGGTCATGCCCGGCTTCCTGCGCAGCCGCGAGCGGCTGTTCGACGAGGTCGAGACCCTGGTCGTGCCGTCGATGCACGAGCGCAAGACCATCATGTACGATCAGTCCGACGCCTTCGTGGTGGCGCCGGGCGGCGTCGGTACGCTGGAGGAGGCCATCGAGGTGCTGTCGTGGAAGCGCCTCGACCTGCATGCAAAGCCGGTGATCTTCCTGAATCTGAACGGCTTCTGGGATACTCTGCTGGCGGCGATGGAGCACGGCATCGAGGAGGGCATGACGCCCGCCTCGTTCCGGCAGGCGTGGACCGTCTGCAACACTGTGGCGGAAGCGATCGAGGCGGTGCGGGCGGCGGACGATCTGCCTCACTTGCAACATGATCAGCGATAAGTAATCACTGGTCATGTAGTCAGAGGCCGTGCGTTTCTTTTGAAAACGCGGCTTGACAGTTTCGAATAACAACGGACACTGACGTCGTCGGGCGGATCCACGCCCCTGCCATCTTCGGAGACCTCCCCCATGCGTGCTCTGCTTATCGCCGCGGCCCTGTTCGTCGCCGCCCCGGCCTTCGCCAACGCCCCCGTCTCGAGCGCCGTCCTCGCCGACGCGTCCAAGGCTCCGGCCGAACGCACCATCATCGACGGCGCCGCCTGGCGCTGTGAAGGCGCGACCTGCACCGCCAACGGCGGCGCCAACCAGCCCGCCTCGCGCGCCTGCCGCCGGGTCGTGGCCCGCTTCGGCGCCGTGACCGCCTTCACCTACAAGGGCGTCGAACTGACGGCCGAGCAAGTGGCCGCCTGCAACGCCTGATCGGCGCGCAGCTGTCGACCAAAGACAAGGGCCGCCCTTTCCGAGGGGCGGCCCTTTTTGCGGCCAGTGGGGGTCGATCAGGCGGTTTCGCCGCTCAAGCGTTTGACGATGCGGTCGCGGCCGATCAGCGGCACGAGGCTGGCCATGTCCGGGCCGTGGGCCTGACCGGTCAGGATGTGGCGCAGCGGCATGAACAGCGCCTTGCCCTTGGCCCCGGTGCGCTCCTTGACGGCGCTGGTCCAGACCGACCAGGCGTCGGCGTCGAGCGTGGCGGGGAGCACCTCCAGCGCCGCCGCGGCGAAGGCCGGCTCTTCGATCACAGGCGTGACCGGACCGCTTATGATTCGTTCAAGATCAAGGATATCGGCAAACTTCTGAAGGTTCGGCCGAAGGATGTTCCAGACCTCCTCGCCCATCTCGGAACCCAGCGCCGCGAGCCTCGGCCGCGCCGTCGCATAGTCCATTGCGTGCAGGGCCTGGGCGTTCAGCCGGTCGAGGTCGGCGGTGTCGTAGCGCGCCGGCGACCGGCCCATTTTGGAGAAGGAGAAGCTCTCGCCCAAGGCGTCGATCGACGCCCCGACTTCGAGCGGGTCCGACGTGCCGATGCGGCCGAGATGGCTGGTGATGGCGATCGGCTCATAGCCCTGGTCGCGCATCTCGGCGATCGACAGGGAGCCCAGACGCTTGGACAGGGCCTGGCCGTCGGCCCCGACCAGCAGCGGCATGTGGGCGAAGGCGGGGACCGGTCCGCCGAGCGCCTCGAAGATCTCGATCTGGGCGCCGGTGTTGGTGACATGGTCCTCGCCCCGGATGACGTGGGTGATGGCCATGTCGATGTCGTCGACCACCGACGGCAGGGTGTAGAGGAACAGGCCGTCCTCGCGGATCAGGACCGGATCGGACATCGAGGCGGTGTCGACCTCGGCGTGTCCGCGCGACAGGTCTTCCCAGGCCACGCGACGGCCGTCCAGTTTGAAACGCCAGTGCGGTTTGCGGCCTTCGGCCTCGTACGCCGCCTTCTCCGCCTCGGTCAGGTCCAGGGCGGCGCGGTCGTAGATGGGCGGCAAGCCGCGCGACAGCTGCACCTTGCGGCGCCGGTCGAGCTCTTCGGAGGTGTCGTAGCAGGGATAGAGCCGCCCGGCGGCCTTCAGCCGCGCCGCGGCTTCCTCATAGCGGTTGAACCGCTTCGACTGGTTGTGGCGTTCGTCCCAGACGAGGCCCAGCCAGGTCAGGTCGTCCTCGATGCCCTGTTCGAACTCGGGCGTGGAGCGGGCCAGGTCGGTGTCGTCGATGCGCAGGACGAACGCGCCGCCCTGCCCTTTCGCGAACATCCAGTTCACCAGGGCGGTGCGCACATTGCCTACGTGCAGTTTTCCCGTCGGCGACGGGGCGAAACGAACCTTGACGGACATCGGGTGACCTTGAAACGCGAGGCGCGGTAGGTCGCGCTCCCGGGCGGTCAAGTCAAGGCGCGGGCTCCGCCTCGAACAGCCAGTTCATGCCTCGCCGATAGGCGTCGGGCGCGTTCGCGGCGTGCGTGCCGCCCTCCACCCGCTCGCCCCGCAGACGCCAGGGCCGCTGCGTGCGCGCGCCCCACGCCGACAGCCATCGGGCCGCCTCCGCCTGCAGGTCGGCCCGATCGCGGGTCCCGCTGACCACGACCAGACCCAGATCACTCCGCGCGGACGGCGCAGCCGACTCCAGCAGGGATTCGATGCCCGGCGTGATCGAGGGATTGCTGGCGATCCGTCCCCAGAACAGATCCGGGTCGGTCACGGCCGAATACAGCACGAAGGCGCCGCCGCGCGACTGGCCGAACAGGACCCGCCGCGACGGATCGGAGCGGTAGCGGCGCTCGATGTCGGGGATCAGCTCGGTCTTGAGGAAGCGCTGGAACGCCCCGGCTCCGGCCTGCCCGGCCGACACGCCGGCGCCCGGGGTCTGGAAGTCGATGCTGCGCCGGTTGGTCGCCGGATCGAAGCCGCCGTAGGCGACGCCCACAACGATGGCCTCGGGCAGGCCGTCGTCATAGGTCAGGAACAGGTGATTGGCCGCCAGAATGGGGAACAGGCTGTCGCCGTCCGTCAGATAGACGGTGGGCCAGGCGTTAGCGGCGGCGGGGTCGTAGCCGTCCGGCAGCCGCACATAGATGTGGAAGGCTCGACCGACCTCGCGCGACTCCACCCGGAAATAGTCGCCGGTCAGCGCGGGCAGATGGTTCAGCGGCACGACCTCGGCGGGACCAGCCGGCGCGACCGCACAGCCCGTCAGCAGGGCCAGGGCGACGATGGCCGGAGCCAGACGCCTCACGGTCACCGCCTCAGTCGTCGCGGTGGACGCGTTCGCGACGCTCGTGCCGCTCCTGGGCCTCGACCGAGAGGGTCGCGGTCGGGCGGGCTTCCAGCCGTCCGAGGCTGATCGGCTCACCGGTTTCCTCGCAGTAGCCGTAGGAGCCGTCCTCGATCCGCCGCAAAGCCTCATCGATCTTGGAGATCAGCTTGCGCTGACGGTCGCGGGTCCGCAGCTCGAGGGCGCGGTCGGATTCGGACGACGCCCGATCGACCAGATCCGGATGATTCTCCGTCTCCGCCTTCAGGTTGACCACGGTGCCCTTGGACTCACGAAGGATCTCGTCCTTCCAGGCCAGGAGTTTGGCCTTGAAGTAGGCCAGTTGCCGTTCATTCATGAACGGCTCGTCCTCGGTTGGCCGATAACCGTTCGGCTCAATCACAGACGCCAATGCGTTCATCGCACTCACGCTTTCAACAGCGCCCCCCTGTGGCGCAGTGCTGCGTATAGGGATGGCGAAGAGTCGCGGCAACAACGCTCGCGCGAGCGTGACCGGCTACAGGCCCATCCACGGGCGAGCGTGACATTTCTTCATCACCCGCCGCCCAGAGATCACGCTTTTGCGAAAGATTTCACCGGCTTATGCTGCGCTGCGGCGAAGATCGGCCTTGGCCAACTCCACCGCCGCCCGCAGTTCGATCTGGTCCAGCAGGCTGTTGAGGCCCGGATCGGCGTCGACCGGACGTTCCTCGCTCAGGCTGCGGTTGAGGCGTTCCAGCGTCCCCTCGCCCGACTCACCGGCCAGCAGGGCCAGCTTGAGCTCGTCCAGCCGGTCCAGCAGCCCGCCGCCGCGGCGGATGGCGCGCCGACGGCGCTCCGTGGCGTCCTCGACCCCTTGCAGGGCCATCAGGGCGGACACGCCGGC
>NZ_JAVHLH010000253.1 GCF_031082345.1 Brevundimonas sp.
TGGTGACGACGACCGCGTCGGGCTCGTCCTCGCGCGGCGCGGCGGCGTCGAGGGCCGAGCGGAAATCAGCCGCCTCGAGCCGGCCCAGCCGGATGATGTCGCGATCGAGATCGTCAGCCGTGGTCAGGGTCTCCCCCAAGGCGATGTGGCCGTTCACCAGCGCCTCGCACCACGCCACCAGCGGATAGTCGGCCTCCGGCGCGCCGCGCGGCAAGGGGTTGGCGTAGGCCACCGCCTCGCGCAGGCGCTCGGCGTCGGCGGTCTCGCCCCGGGTCGGACCGGCCGTGAGGATGGGCCCGTCCTGGGCGGCGACGGGCGACGGCAGGGCGATCAGGGCGGCGGCGAAGGCGAGACTGGCGATCATGGAGGCTCCGGATCTACGCGTGGACTGGGGTTCGGATGCCGCAACGCGTCAGACGCCGCAATGGTTTTCCGTGGCGGCGATTTTTCCGGGACGGGGGCGGCGCAAAGAAAAAGGGCGGCGGACCCGAAGGTCCGCCGCCCGGTAGTCTGTCTCTCCGACCGCTTGATTAGAAGCGGTAGGCCAGGCTGAAGCGCACGGTGCGCGGGGCCTGGTAGGCCGTGACCTTGGCGTAGTTCGGATCGGCCGAACCCGGTCCAGGGGCAGCGTCGCCGAACTCGCCGAACTCGTTGAAGTCCTGCTCCGACTGGAAGTCGAAGACGTTGAAGACGTCCGCGCGAAGCACGAGGCTGTCGCCCGGAATCTCGAACACTTCAGCCAGATCGTAGGCGAAGGTCAGGTCCAGGACCCGGAGCCAGTCGCTTTCGAACTGCGAGCCGCGACCGGTGGCTTCCGACACACCGTTACCGTCGGTGTCGCAGAACCACGACGCCGCGCCGTAGAGCGAGGCGAAGAAGTCCGTCGGGTGCACGCCCTGGCAGCCAAACTTGCGCGGCGACTGGATCAGCAGGTTGGCGCCGATGTTCAGGGCCGGAGTGGCCTGCCAGTTGCCGAACGCCTTGAACGTATGTTCGCGGTGGTTGGGCAGGAAGCCGAACGCGTTGTCGGTCAGGCCGGGCTGGTCGAAGTCCTGCGACAGACCGGGGTCGGTCTGGCCGTTGTCGGACTTCAGGGCGCCTTCGTAGTTGCCCTTGTTTTCCGACCAGACGTAGCTGAAGCGACCGCCCCAGACGCCGTCGAACGGCTTCTCGAGCGAGACTTCCACCGCCTTGTAGGTACGCTCCGGAGCCGGGTAGTTCAGGTCGGCGGCCGAGAGGGTGACCTCACGATCGGTGAACGTCCGGCCCAGGCCGCCCGGGCCCGAGTCGGCGCGGGTCAGGTCGTCGCCCGACAGGGTGATGACCATGTCCTCGCCCGGGTTGGTCAGGACGTACTGGTGGAAGCCGTACCAGACATTGTAGCAGATCGTGCTGTTCAGGTCGGTCGTCGTGTCGCAGTAGGCCAGAACGGCGGCGTCGATGGCGACGTCGTCGATGGCCGTACCCAGCTCGCGGTACGTGCCCTTCACGCCCAGGGTCCAGTCACCGAACACGCGCTGCTCGTAGCCGAGAATGAACTCGTCCACGTACATCGGGTCGATTTCCTTATCGACCTGGGTCGAGATCGGACGGACTTCGCCGGAGGCGAGGTTGGTGCCGCCGAGGAAGGTGCCGAGGATCGGCTCGTCGGTGGTGTCGTGGATGCCGTCACAGTTGGCGTCCACGCCCGGGGCGCAGGTCGTCCGGTCCAGCGTCCAGGTGTCCTGGATGAAGAACTCGGCGCCGGCCAGACGCTGGTTGGTGTTGACCGCGACCGGCAGGAAGTAGCGGCCCCAGAAGCCGAACAGCTTGGCTTCACGATCGCCGAAGACGTCGTAGGTGGCGCCGAGACGCGGAGCCCACTGGTTCTTCAGATCGACGAAGGCGACGCCGGCGATGTTCTCGTTCTCGAAGCTTTCGTTCCGGAGGCCGAGGTTCAGCGTCAGGCGATCCGTGACTTCCCACGAGTCCTGGACGTAATAGGCGTTCTGGGTCGACTTCCAGCCGCCGTCGTTGTCGTAGGCGCGGATGCGGACGCGTTGCGGGTTACCAGCGCCGTCGTAGGTCTGATAGCGGTACCAGAGACCGCCCGTCACGTCGCCCGTGCAGTTCACGACCGTGCTGATCGGGCCGCCCGGACGGCAGTAGTTGTAGCCGGCGCCCGAGTAATCGAGCTCCTGGTAAGCCTCCAGTTCCTCCTGGTCGATGCCCAGGCGGAAGTGGTGCGAACCGTAGAAGTCGGCATAGATGTCGACGTCGGCGCGCAGGATGGTCCGCTTGTCTTCGTTCAGGGCCACCTGGCCGAGACCCCAGGTGCCGAGACGCGGGCGTCCGGCGCCGATGTGGGTGATCAGGGCGCCGCCGTCACCGGGCGAGGTCGAGGACTCGTTGTACTCGTTGACGCCGTAGGCCAGCGAGGTGGTCAGCCAGTCGGTCCACACGCCGGTGTAGCGCGCGATCCAGCTCTGGCCGCCGAACTCGAAGGTCGACGGCGTGAACTCGCCGACATAGTCGCCGCTGGCGTTGACGAAGATGTTCCGGGTCTGCTGCTCCTGCTCGTCGGAGAAGTAGGTGAACTCCAGGCGATGATCGTCGGTGACCAGGAAGTCGACCTTGGCGCCGTAGAACGGGTCGTCGACGGTGACGATCGTTCCGTTGCCGCCGGCGCCGAAATCGGGATCGGTGGTCGCGGCGCCGATGTTCGTGGCCTCGCGGTCACGCCAGTTGTACAGACCGAAGATGAACAGACGGTCCTGGATGATCGGACCGCCGAAGTCGAAGATGACGTCGCTGGTCTCGTTCTCGTCGAAATTGTTCTGGGCGAGGTAGGTGTTCGGCGAATCCTCGCGCAGGCTGTCCGGCTGCCAGTAGGCGGTGATGCCGAACTCCCAGTCGTTGCCGCCCGACTTGGTCGTGCCGTTCAGCACGCCGCCGGTGCCGCGGCCGAATTCCGACTGATAGCCGCCGGTCTTGGTTTCCAGCGTCTGGTAGAATTCGAACGGAACGGTCGAAGAACCGGTGAAGTCCCGGAATTTCGTGATGTTCAGGCCGTTGATGAAGTAGGTGTTCTCACCGGCCGAAGCGCCGCCGATGGTCGGGATGTTGCCGAAGGCGCCGTCCGAGGCGGTCACGCCCGGAGCCAGCAGGGCCACGGCCCCGGCGTCGCGCGCGATCGGGACGTTCTTCGACAGTTCCTCGACGTTGACCGTCAGGCCGGTCGTGGTGGCGTCGAATTCCGAAACGGCGCGGCGCACGCCGACGACGACGACTTCGTCGATCTGCGTGGCGTTGTCGGCCGTGGCGCCCATGGTCAGGGTCAGCGAGGCGGTGCCGCCCGAGCCGACGTTCACGGTGTCGGTCAGCGAGTTGTAGCCCGACGCGTTGACGACGACTTCGTACACGCCCTGCGGCAGGGCCACGGCGCGGAAGCCGCCCGAGGCGTCAGTGGTGAAGCTGCGCGTGAAGCCCTGCGAGACCGACCGAAGCGTGACGGTGGCGCCCGCGACCGGCGTGCCGGCCTGGTTTTCCACGGTGCCGGCGACGGCGCCCTGGGTGAGGTTCTGCGCGATGGCGACCGAGGGCGTCATCAGAGTGACGGCCGGAGCCGCCACCAGCGCCATAAGCGCCGTTCCGCCGATCATGGTCGAATGCAGCAAACGCTGCTTGATGGTTTGGGTCTTCAAAGGGTGGTCCTCCTGAGACCGCCGGACGACTCCAGGAGGAGGCGAGCTTCGACGGCAACCAAACTCCGCGCACCCCAATGCACGCAGATTGCCCTGACCTTAGCCTTGGCATGGGCCCGACGCAGCATAATTACGGCGACGTAACCCAATCGACGCCCGCCTGTCGCAATCCCGCCACACGACTTTTTATGTCATTGGAAAGGCTGCTCAAATGCCCCTCAATCCGGCTTCTTTTCGGCCGCTTTCCCCGACCGTAAGCGTCGCCGGACAGGTTCTGCCCGACCAGCTCGCCGGGCTCCGGGACGCCGGATTCACCTGTTTGGTGAATCACCGCCCCGACGGCGAGGAGCCCGGCCACCCGCCTCGGCGGCGGCGCGGGCCAGCGCCGCCGCGGGCGGCTGG
>NZ_JAVHLH010000254.1 GCF_031082345.1 Brevundimonas sp.
CAACCCTCCCCCGTCGAGGGGGAGGGCTCTGATAATCACCTTTCCACTGATGTGAACCATCAAGGGGGAAGGGCTCTCTGGCGGGCCCGCGATCAGTGGGTCCGGGACGACGAAACCTGATGCCCCAACTCCTCCTCGAACTCTTCTCCGAAGAAATCCCCGCCCGGATGCAGCCCGGCGCCGCGCGCGATCTTGAGCGCATGGCCGCCGACCGGCTCAAGGCCGCCGGCCTCGCGTACGAGTCCCTGACCACCTTCGCCGGCCCGCGCCGCCTGACCCTGGTCGTCGAGGGCCTGCCCGCCGCCACCCCCGATCGCGAGGAGGAGCTCAAGGGGCCCAAGACCTCCGCCCCCGAACAGGCGCTGGATGGCTTTCTGCGCAAGACCGGCCTGACCCGCGACCAGCTGGTCGAACGCGACGGCGTCTTCTTCGCCGTGATCAGCAGCAAGGGCCGGGCGACCGCCGAGCTGATCCCGGACATGGTCGACGGGATCGTCAGAAGTTTCCCCTGGCCCAAGTCGATGCGCTGGGGCTCAGGCACGCTGCGTTGGGTCCGCCCGCTGAAGCGGATCGTGGCCCTGTTCGACGGCCATGTGGTCCCGTTCGAGATCGATGGAATCCCCAGCGGCGACACGACCGAGGGTCACCGCTTCATGGGCTCCGGCAAGCCGTTCGCGGTCAAGGATTTCGCCGACTACCGCCGCAAGCTCGAGGACCATTACGTCCTGCTCGATGTCGTCGATCGTCGCCTGCGTATCCTCGAGACGGCGCAGAAGGTGTGCAGCGACCGCGGCCTCGCCCTTGTCGACGACGACGGCCTGCTGGACGAGGTCGCCGGCCTGGCCGAATGGCCGACCCCCATCCTCGGCGACATGGACCCGCGCTTCCTCGACCTGCCGCCCGAGGTGGTGCAGCTGTCGATGAAGGTGCACCAGAAATATTTCGCCGTGCGCGACCCGGCCACGCACCGGCTGGCCCCGCATTTCGTCGTCGTCGCCAATGTCGAGGCCTCGGACGGCGGCAAGGCCCTCGCCGCCGGCAACAGCCGCGTCCTCTCCGCCCGCCTCGACGACGCCCGCTTCTTCTGGGACGAGGACCTGAAGATAACTCTTGAAGAACGAGTCCAGCGGTTGTCCGGGATAACTTACCACGCTCGCTTGGGGACGCTCGCGGGCAAGGTGGAAGCCATCGACAAGATGGCCCAATCCTTGGCGAGGGAGTTCGGACTTGATCCCGCTAAGGCCGCGCTAGCGGGCAAGCTCAGCAAATCAGATCTCGCCAGCTCAATGGTTGGTGAGTTCCCCGAGCTGCAAGGGATCATGGGCGGCTACTACGCTAGGGCTGAAGGTCTGAGCGCCGAAATCGCCAGAGCCATTGAAGAGCAGTACAAGCCCGCCGGCCCGAGTGATACGACACCATCCGAACCCTTGGCAGCAGTTGTTGCACTGGCGGAGAAGTTCACAACGCTGGTTGGGTTCTTCGCCATTAATGAAAAGCCAACGGGCTCCCGCGATCCGTTTGCGCTGCGCCGCGCTGCTCTGGGGTCGATCCGGATCATTCTCGAGCGCCAGTTCCGTGTAGGCCTGCAAGACATGACCCACATGGCCGTGCGAGCGATTGCCTCCGAAGAGGACACCGGCTTCTGGATTTGGGGGTTCGATCCGGACGCCGAAGGGAGCAATCGTTCCGGTGTTGTGCTGTCTCCTCAGACGGAAGTGGATCTGCACCGGCTTCATTCGGACATCAGGGGCTTCTTTGCCGATCGCCTGAAGGTTCTGCTCCGCGATCAGGGCAAGCGCCATGATCTGGTCGACGCCGTCTTCGCGCTCAATGACGACGATTTGGTTCGCATCGTCCGCAGGGTGGAGGCGCTCGACACTTTCCTCGCCACCGACGACGGAGCCAATCTGCTGGCCGGCTACAGGCGCGCCTCCAACATTCTGAAGGCCGAGGAGAAGAAGGGGCCGCTTCCGTCCGGAGACCCCGAAGAACTAGCGGGAGCCCCGGCTGAGGAGACCACGCTGGCTCGGACTGTGGCCGGCACGTCTCGGGCGCTTGACGGAACGTTGGCGGCCGAGAATTTCGAATCTTCAATGCTGATTCTGAGCCAGCTGCGCGCCCCGGTCGACGCCTTCTTCACCGCGGTGATGGTCAATTCAGATGACAAGGAAGAGCGCGACAACCGCCTGAAACTTCTGGGACAAGTCCGCGCCGTCATGGGCCGGGTGGCAGACTTCGGCCAGATCGCGGGCTGAATCCGACCCTTCTCCCCTTGCGGGAGAAGGTGGCAGCCGAAGGCTGACGGATGAGGGGTCGCACCGCTGTCGCCCATTGGCGTGGTCGGCTCTGGACGCAGGGATCGCCGGTGCGACCCCTCATCCGACCTCGCTCCGCTCGGCCACCTTCTCCCGCAAGGGGAGAAGGGCCTTACCCTTTAAGCACCTTCCGCAGCTGCGGATGCAGCTCGCTGTTCGAGGCCAGGATCTGGCCCCCCGTCATCGGGTTCCCGTCCTCGTCGATGGTGGTGACGATCCCGCCCGCCTCGGTGACGAACAGGATGCCCGCCGCCACGTCCCACGGCTGCAGATTGCGCTCGTAATAGGCGTCGTACCGGCCCGCCGCGACCCAGGCGAAGTCCAGCGCCGCCGAGCCCAGACGGCGGATGCCGGCGACCCGCTGGCCGATGGCGTGGATGTCCTTGATGGCCCGGGCGTGCCCCGCCTTGCCGATGAACGGCAGGCCGGTGGCGATCAGGCTCTCCGACAGGTCGCGCCGCCCGGCCACGCGGATGCGCTGGTCGTTCAGATAGCAGCCCTTGCCCTTCTCGGCCCAGAACAGCTCGTTCATGACCGGGTTGTAGGTCACGCCCGCGACGATCTCGGAATGGCCGTCCGGCGCGGTCCGCTGCAGCCCCACCGTGATGGCGAAATGCGGCATGGCGTGCATGAAGTTGGTGGTGCCGTCGATCGGGTCGACGATCCACATGTGCGACTTGTCGGTGCCCTCGATCAGCCCACGCTCCTCGCCGAGAAAGCCGTAGCCCGGCCGCGATTTCATCAGCAGTTCGTACAGGGTGTCCTCGGCGCGGATGTCGGCCGCCGTGACGAAGTCGCCCGGCCCCTTCCTCGACACCTGCAGCTGGGCGACCTCGCCGAAGTCGCGCAGCATCGGCCGGGCGGTCTTGCGGACCGCGTCGATCATCACGGAAACGAGGGCTGAGGCGAGGGCCATGGGGAATCTCCTGGTCCGCAGCTCCTGAAAAGGCGTGTCGCCCGGAGGTGCGGAGAAGTCCAAAAAGGTAGGGCTTGGGGCTTAGGTCGTAGGAAGCAGGCGCTTCTAAGCCCTAAGCCCTAATTTCTAGGCCCTATTCGGCGCGACGAACGTACTCGCCGGTCGTGGTGTCGACGACGATCTTCTCGCCGACGCCCATATAGGGCGGGATCATGATGCGCACGCCGTTGTTGGCGATGGCCGGCTTGTAGGACGACGAGGCGGTCTGGCCCTTCACCGTCGGCTCGGTCTCGACCACTTCCAGCGTCACCTGATCCGGCAGCGACAGGCCGATCGGGCGCTCCTCGTGGCTCTCGATCACCACCTTCATGCCCTCCTGCAGATACGGGATGCGCTCCTCGCCCACCCAGTCCTTCTGCAGTTCGATCTGCTCGTAGTTCTCGTCGTTCATGAACACCAGGGTGTCGCCGCCGTCGTAGAGGTACGAATAGTCCCGCTGCTCCAGCGTCACCCGCTCGACCTTGTCTTCCGACCGGAAGCGCTCGTTCAGCTTGTTGCCGGTCTCGAGGTTCTTGGCCTCGACGTTGGCGAAGGCGCCGCCCTTGCCCGGCTTGACGTGGCTGGCCTTGGTGACGACCCACAGGCCGCCGTTCACTTGCAGGACCATGCCGGGCTTGATGGTGTTGCCGTTGATCTTCATCGGGTTCTCGGAAGGGATGGGCGCAGGCCTCGAACGCCGCGCGAACGGGCGCAGTCCCTAGAGGAAGCCGCGTCATCCGGCAATCCTCCCCCGAGCGAAGCGTGGGGGAGGAATGCCTCAGTGCACCGTCGGGAGGTCCTCGGCC
>NZ_JAVHLH010000255.1 GCF_031082345.1 Brevundimonas sp.
AGACCGTGGTCGCCGTGTTCGGGTTCTGCTCGATGACCGGGATGCCGCGGGCGTTCAGCAGCTGCACGCGGCAGACGATCTCGCCCGGGTTGCCGTTCACTTCACCGGCCAGGTCGACGACCGAGTCCATGGCGTGACCGAAGCGGATCGCGTCCGGACCCTCTTCGCGGTTGATGTTGTTCATCTCGCCGTGAACGTAGGACAGGGTCCAGTTCACGTTGTCGACGAAGGCGACGCGGTCCCAGTTGCCTTCCAGCGCGGCCACCCAGCGGGTGATCTCGCGGTTGTTGGTCTGGTTGCGCTCGATGCCGAAGCCGCGGTGGTCGGCGATCGGCGCGAACTGGGCCGGGTTGGCGACCGTGCCGTCAGCGTTGACGGTAGCCGCGTTGTAGCGGACGAAGGTGTTGTTCTGGATGGCCGTGGCGACATTGGCCGGCAGGAAGGCGTTGTCGGTGCGGGTCGAGAACTGCGAGGTGCCCGCGATCAGGCCCGGCCCGGTGAAGCTGCCGCTGTTGATGCCGCCGCCGAAGGTGAAGTCGCCGATGTAGATGTCCCAGAAGGACTTCTGGCCGACGTCGAAGGTGTCTTCGGTGGTGTATTTGCCTTCGGCGTAGAACTCGATGTTGTCCGAGATCTGGAAGGTCAGGCCGGCCTGGTAGCGCTCCGACTCCTGGAAGGGAGCGCGCGACCGCTGCTGGAAGGCCGTCAGGTTCTGGACCTCGCCATCGCCGCCGATGTTGAACGGGCGGTTGGCGCCGGTGACGCCGATGCGCTGGCCGAAGTTGGCCAGGCGGGCGGTCGGGCCGTCATACCAGTAGGTGTAGGCCGGATCGACGGCGAAACAGTTCGACGAGGTCGACAGGCCGGGGCAGTTGGCGAACGGCACGTCCGGATCGCTGAGACGGCTCGGCCGCTGCATGTTGGCCAGGGTGGTCGAACCCCACGTCGGGCGGTCCAGGCGGCGGGCGCCGTAGAACTGCGCCACGTCGAGGAAGCCGTCGTTGACCGGGCCGATCGCCTGGTTGGTCGGGTCGGCGTCGATGCCGAGGACGATGCTGCCGTCGCGCAGCCAGTTGAGGTGCTCGGAGTAGACCTCCTCGGTCCGCTCATACTCGCCGTGGGCGTAGACGTTCAGGCGGTCGTCCAGCAGGTTGGCGCCGGCCAGAACCGAGATGCGGCGGGTGTCCGCGGCGCCGCCCTGGACCAGCTGGCCGTAGTTGGCGTCGATCTCGAGACCCTCGAAGTCCTTGCGCAGGATGTAGTTCAGCACGCCCGAGACGGCGTCGGCGCCGTACACCGACGAGGCGCCGCCGGTGATGATCTCGATGTTCTCGATCAGCAGGCGGGGGATGGTCGAAACGTCGACCTGCAGCGTGCCGGCCTGCGAGCCGATGTGGCGGCGGCCGTCGATCAGGGTCAGGGTGCGGTTCGAACCCAGCGAGCGCAGGTTGGCGAACTCGAGGCCGCCGTCGTTCAGGTTGGAGCCGGTGGTGTCCGACGGAACCAGCGAGTTCGACAGGGCCGGGATGGTGGCCAGATAGTCGATCACGGTCGCCTGGCCGGTGCTCAGCAGGTCTTCGCGCTGAACCTGGATCAGCGGGGTCGGGGAGTTGACCGGGTCACGACGGATACGCGAACCGGTGACGACGACCTCTTCAATCTCGGTCGCCTCCTGGCCTTGCTGGCCCTGGACGTTGACGCCGGGCAGCTGGCTTTCCTGAGCCAGGGCCGGAGCGGCGGCGGCCATGACGCCCGCGAGGATCGTCGTGCCGAAGAGAAACTTGCGCTTGAGAAGCATGTGATGGGGCCCCAACCGGTGATGAATGCAAGATGCTTCGCCCGTCTTCCGACGGACTCTGCTTCGAATTGGCACGCTAGCAGTAAAGCCCGCCGCGGCAAGGGATTGTGGCCGTTCGGCGGCCAATCGAGGCCGGGTCTGTAACAATCTGGACACACTGCCGCCACGCGGATGAGACGCGGCCAGAGCGGGGTTCCGGGGCCGTCGCCCCTTGGCTTTGTTACAGATTTTCTCGCAACCAGCCGGCCGCCCGCGCCACAATTCCGCCCCGGTGCATCCGGGGGGCGTCAGCTGCGGTAATCTGACGCGACATGAGCTTCCGCGCCGAGACAGCCTCGCGCGGACCGTAGGCGGCGCGCAGCAGAACTCCGGCCGCCGAACAGAAGGCCGGGCCCGAGGCGGCGTCGGCTAGGTGCGGCGCCCGCTGGGGCTTGCCCAGCCTCACCGGCCTGTCGAACACCCGCACCGCAAGCTCGCGCACCCCGTTCAGCTGGCTGGCCCCGCCGGTCAGCACGAGGCCCGCGCCCGGCTCCAGCCCGACCCCCGCGTTGCGCAGCCGGTCGCGCAGCAGCTCCAGCGTCTCCTCGACGCGCGGGGCGATCACCGTCTTCAGCATGGCGCGCGGCACCACCACCGGGCCGGCGGACGGATCCTCGCCGCGCGGCGGAGCCTCCAGCATCTCGCGGTCCTCATTGGCCGAGGCCATGGCCGAGCCGTGCAGCGTCTTCAGCCGCTCGGCCCCGGCGCGCGAGGTCGACAGGCCGCGCGCGATGTCGGCCGTGACGTGGTCGCCGCCGACATTGAGGCTTTCGATGTGCAGCAGCGAGCGTCCGCCCCAGACCGCGGCCGAGGTCGCGCCGCCGCCCATGTCGATGCAGACGCAGCCAAGATCCATCTCGTCGTCTTCCAGCGCCGCCAGCGACGAGGCCACCGGCGCGGCCACCACGCCCTGCAGGTCCAGATGCGCCAGTTCGAGGCAGTGGCTCAGGGCGGTGAAGGCGCTCTCGGCCATCGACACCACCAGCAGGTCCAGCCCCAGCGAATGCCCCTTCATCGCGCGCGGATCGTGCACCCCCCTCGCCCCGTCGACCGACCAGGCGATCGGCAACACATGGATCGGGCGGCGATTGGGCAGGCGGATCTGGGCCAGGGCCATGGCGATGGCGCGCGCCAGATCGGCGTCGCCGACCGGATTGGCGCCCAGCGACACACGGGCCTGCACCCGGTGGCTGGCCATCTGGCCGATGGCGGTGGTCACCACCACGCCCGAGACCGGCGAGCCGGCGGCTCGCTCGGCCCGTTCGACGGCGTGGCCGATGGCCTGGGCCGCCTCGTCCATGTTGACGATGCCGCCGCCGCGAATGCCGCGCGACTGGACGTGACCCGCCCCCGCCACCCGGATGGTGCGGTCGGCGTGGCGCACGCCGTCGGGCTTCATGATGAAACAGCCGACCTTGGATTGGCCGAGGTCCAGCGCCGCCACGACCGGCGCGCGCCCCGCGGCGGATTTTCCGCCATCCACAGACTTGTCCACAACGCGTCCAGCCATACCGGGTCCTGCCTAGGCGTCGCCGGCGGAGGGCCGGACGGCGACCTCCGAGGGCGTCCTGAGATCGATGCGGGCGAACCCGAGTTCCAGCAGCCGCTCGCGCTGGTCCAGCGCGTCCAGCTGGATCAGGGCCGCGTCCTGATCGGCGGCCGGCAGCTGGATCAGGCTGCCGTCTTTGAGACGAAGGTCCCAGCGGCGCTCGTCGACGCGCACCAGCGCCTCCAGACGAGCCATCAGACGGGGACGCTGGGCGATCAGCGGCAGCACCTCGGCGGCGGCCTGTTCGGCGCCCTTGCCGACGACCAGCGGCAGGTTCGGATAGCGGCCGGCGTCGGCGCCGCGGATCACCTGCCCGTGGCTGTCGATGACCATATTGCGCCCGCCGGCCTGCCAGATGGCCAGCCGGTCGTGCTCGACGACGTGGACGATCAGGGTGTTGGGCAGCAGGCGGACGATCCGCGCCTCCTTGACCCAGCCGACGCCCTCGACCCGCTCGCGCACGGCGTCGAGGTCGATCGAGGTCATGGCCTGGTCGGCGTTCAGCTGCACGGCGCGCTGGATGGCGGCGGTCGCCTCGGCGGACTCGCCCTCGATGAAGACCTTCTCCAGCTTCAGCCCCATGCCGACGGCCAGGCCGGCGATGTTGATCAGGGTCGTTCCGGGATGCTTCTTCATGTTCCTGAAGGCGGTCTTGAGATAATTT
>NZ_JAVHLH010000256.1 GCF_031082345.1 Brevundimonas sp.
GTCTATCTGGAGGGCTATCTGTTCGACCCGGCCCCGGCCCGCGCCGCCTTCGAGGCCGCCGCCGCCGCCGCCCACGCGGCCGGGCGCAAGGTCGCCATCACCCTGTCGGACAGCTTCGTGGTGCATCGCTGGCGGGCCGAGCTGCTGGCCTTCATCGAGGCCTCGGCCGACATCGTCCTGGCCAATGAGGCCGAACTGGCCGCCCTGTTCGAGACCGAAGACTTCGACGCCGCCGCCGCCCATCTGGGCCGCATCGTCGACATAGCCGCCGTCACCCGCGGGGCCGCCGGCTCGGTGGTGTTCGGCAACGGCGGGGCGGAACGGGTCGAGGTCGCCGCCTGCCCGGTCGACAAGGTGGTCGACACCACCGGGGCCGGCGACCAGTACGCCGCCGGCTTCCTGCTGGGCCTCGCCCGCGGCCTGCCGCTGGAGGACGCCGGCAAGCTCGGCTCGCTGGCGGCCGCCGAGGTCATCGCCCACTGGGGCCCGCGGCCGATGACGTCGCTGGAGGCGCTGGCCAAAGAGGCGGGGCTGCGGCTCTAGCGCCGCCGGATCGTCACATACAGGGCCCCGTCGCCGCCGTGATGACGGGCGGCGGGAGCGAAGCCCGACACCACCCCGCGCAGCGCCGGGCCCTGCAACCATTCGTGGACCGAGGCGCGGATGACGCCGCTGCCGCCGCGCCGGCCCTGGCCGGTGATGACCAGCACCGAGCGATAGCCGCGCGCCTGGGCCCCCATCAGGAAGGCGGTCAGGGCGTCCTGGGCCTGGAAGCGGCCATAGCCGTGCAGGTCGATGCGGGCCTCGATCGGATCGCGTTCGCGCGACAGCCGGCGCTGGCGGCGCGGCTCCAGCGCTTCCGGCAGGCCGCGGGCGCGGGCGGGCGTGGAGACCGGCGGCGACCAGACAGGCGCGACGCCCCGGGCCTTGATCGACCCCTTCGCCGGCGGGGCGGCGGGGGGATCGGTCACGGCGGCGCCCGGAATGATCCGCGGGGCCTTCTTCGGCCTGGCGGGGGTGACCGATCCGGCGACGCGGGCCCAGATGCGTCGGTCGTCCGGGCTCAGGTCGTCGCGGCGGCTCATGTCGTGCCGGGGGCGTTCCCGTCCGTATCCTCGTCCGAGCCGGCGTCCTGCGGCCCCGGCGTCTGCGTCAGCAGGTCGCCCGGCTGGCAGTCCAGTTCGCGGCACAGGGCGTCCAGGGTGGTGAAGCGGATGGCCCGCGCCTTGCCGGTCTTGAGGATCGACAGATTGGCCAGGGTCACGCCGACGCGGTCGGCCAGCTCGGTCAGCGACATGCGCCGTTCGAGGAGGATGCGGTCGAGTTGTACGCGGATGGCCATGGGATCGTCTCTTAACCGGCGCGCGTCGGGTCGAGAAGGGCGGAGCCTTCTGACCGCGCCCGCCCTCAGATTGTCAGTTCGGATTCGCGGCGCAGGCGCGCGCCTTCGCGGAAGACCTCGGCGATCACCACGATGATGACGACCGCAAAGGACGGGGTGATCAGGTCGAACAGGCTGGGCGGCGACATGGCGCCGCGCACGAAGCGGGCGACGAGGAACTGGCCGACCCAGACGCCGAGGGTGACCGAGGCGAAGGCCGCGCCGATCTGGTGCAGCCGGCGCACGTTCAGCGGATGGAAGGGGTCGCCCACGCGCAGGGTGGCGACGATGCGCAGCAGCAGGCGGAAGATCAGGGCGGAGGTGGCCAGGTAGGCGAAGGCGGCGACGGCCACCAGCAGCACATAGGCCCAGGGCAGGGGGATGACGATCGCCTCCTCGCCGGTCCCGGCGGTCACCACCGGCGTGCCGAAGAGTTTCAACGCCAGGACGGCGGAAGGGATGAGGACGGCGCCGACGGTCAGGACCCAGAAGGCGACGGTGCAGGCCGTGCTCGCCACGCTGGAGATCGAGACCAGATTCAGATGGGGCAGGGAAGGGGGGCGGATCCCGAGCGATGTCGTCTTCGGGAATCGCATCGAGGCCTCGTTCAGGCCGGAAGTCCAGGCGCGAATGCCGCGCGGGGTCCGGCGAACCCACACGCGGTCTTATTCTTCGCGTTTGTCATGCGGATCGTCAAAGCTCCGGTGAGACTTTCTGATGACCTCTCACCCGCGGGGGTGACGTGAGGCCAGGGCTGAATCACAGGGCCTGGACGAGCGTGGCGACCAGCGCGGTCGGCAGGGCGGCGAGCAGGAAGGCGTTGAGGATGCCGTGGCCGACCTTTTCGATGAAGTAGGAAGCGTTCATGGTGCTCATTGTCGTTCTCCGTTGATCCTGAGTGAGGGATGTTTTCACCCCTCTTTCGTTGTGCCGCTGCATTGATCTTGCCCGGTTGGCTCGTATCGGGGAACGTCACGGCGTCCGTCCTTGATCAAATAGATAGGCCGTGCGCGGCCAGAAGTCATGTTACATATCGTTTAACGATATTAAACTTTGGCAATAGATCGTTACAGGGTTCGTGATCGACATGAAGTTGAAGCTTATCAAGGGGATGCGGTTGGTCGCGGCGACCCACAATCCGGGCAAGGTGCCCGAGATCGAGGCTCTGCTGGGCGGACATTACGAGGTGGTCACCGCGGGGGCGCTGAATCTGCCCGAACCGGACGAAACCGAGACCACATTCGCCGGAAACGCCCTGCTCAAGGCGCGTCACGCCGCGGATCGCTCGGGCGAGGTCGCCCTGGCCGACGATTCCGGCCTGTCCGTCGCGGCTCTGGGGGGGGCGCCGGGCATCTTCTCCGCCCGCTGGGCCGGGCCGGACAAGGATTTCGCCCTCGCCATGGGCAAGGTCGAGGAGCGGCTGGAGGAGGTCGGCTCGGATGACCGGCGGGCGTGGTTCACCTCGGCCCTGGCGGTGGCCTGGCCGGACGGCCCGGCGGTGGTGGTCGAGGGCCGCGTCGAGGGCCGTCTGACCTTTCCCCCGCGCGGGGACCGCGGCTTCGGCTACGACCCCATCTTCATTCCGGACGGCCACGACCAGACCTTCGGCGAACTGGATCCGGCCCTGAAGGATTCCATCAGCCACCGCGCCCGGGCGTTCGAGAAGCTGAAGGCCGCGCTGATTGACTGATCCGGTCCCTGACCCTGGAGACGACCTCGCGGTCTATGTCCACTGGCCCTACTGCGCCCGCATCTGCCCCTATTGCGACTTCAACGTCGTCAGGGACCGGGGCCGGGCCGAGGAACAGGCGGCGCTGGTTCGCGCCATCCTGACCGATCTGGAGGCGCAGGCGGCGTTGGCGGGGCCCCGGCGGCTGGCGTCGATCTTCTTCGGCGGCGGCACGCCTTCGCTGATGGCGCCCGAGGCGGTGGCGGCGGTGATCGAGCGGGCGCAGGCCCTGTTCCCGCCGCGGGGCGCCATCGAGATCACCCTCGAGGCCAATCCGACCGACGCCGAGTCCGGCCGGTTCGCGGCGCTGGCCGGGGCCGGGGTCAACCGGCTGTCGATGGGCGTGCAGGCGCTGGACGACGCGGCCCTGGCCTTCCTCGGCCGCAACCATTCCGCCGACGAGGCGCGCCGGGCCGTCGCCGTGGCGGGGCGCGCCTTCGACCGGCTGTCGATCGACCTGATCTACGCCCGCCCCGGCCAGACGGCGGCAGGCTGGACGGCCGAGCTGACCGAGGCGTTGGAGCTCGGCTTCGAACACGTCTCGCCCTATCAGCTGACCATCGAACCGACGACCGCCTTCGGCCGGGCCGTGGCCCGCGGGGCCTGGACGCCCCCGGACGAGGACCAGGCCGCCACCCTGTACGAGACCACCCAGGCGGTGCTCGAGCGCGCCGGCTTCGACGCCTATGAGGTCTCCAACCATGGGCGCGGCCCAGCGGCCCGGTCGGTCCACAACCTCCATGTCTGGCGCGGCGGCGACTACCTCGGCGTCGGCCCGGGCGCGCACGGGCGGCTGACGCTCCAGGGCGTGCGCACGGCGACGGTCGCGCATCGGGGAATCGGGGCGTACAC
>NZ_JAVHLH010000257.1 GCF_031082345.1 Brevundimonas sp.
GCCGGACGGGTAGCTGGTGTAGGGGGTCTGGGCCTGGGCCGCGCCGGCCGCGGACAGTGCGAACGCGCCGGCCGCGAGGACGGCGAAGGTCTTGATGACGGTCATGGGGGTGTCTTTCCGGTGGGGTTTGCCCTGTGCGGAGAGAACGGGGTTCAGGGAGGAAAGGTTGCCGTGGGGCCGCACGCGCCTCCGAGGTTCCCCCGGACCCCTCCTCTCCCCTCGCCTCCCCGCCTCCGCTAGACCGATCCGATGACCGCCTTGCCCCTGAACGAGATTCTGATGCTGCTCGCCGCCCTGGTCGCGGCGGGGCTGGCGGGCGGCCTGATCGCCGGGCTGTTCGGGGTGGGCGGCGGGACGGTGATCGTGCCGGCGGTGTTCTACGCCTTCGAGGTGCTGGGCGTCGGGGGCGAGTCGAACCTGCATGTGGCGATCGGGACGTCGCTGCTGACCATCGTCGCCACCTCGTGGCGGTCGCTGAGGGCGCACCGGACGCACGGGGCGGTCGACGAAGTGGTGCTGAAGACCTGGACCCCGTGGGTGGCGGTCGGGGCGCTGCTCGGGGCGGCGGTGGCGGGCGTCACTTCGATGGAGGGGCTGGCGATCGTCTATGCGGTCTGTCTGGCGGCCGTGGCGGCGCAGATGGGGCTGATGCCGGAAGGATATGCGCTGAGGCGGGACCTGCCGACCGGCTGGGGACGGCGCGGGCTCGGGACCGTGATCGGCGGGCTGTCGGCGATGATGGGGATCGGCGGCGGCAGCTTCGGCGGCATGCTGATGTCCCTGTGCGGTCGGCCGATCCACCAGGCGGTGGCGACGGCCTCGGGCTTCGGCGTGGCCATCGGGACGGCGGCGACGATGGGGTTCATCGTGTTCGGCTGGGACGCCGCCGGACGGCCGCCGTTGTCGCTGGGCTATGTCAACGTGCCCGGGGCGGTGGTGATGGCGGTGCTGACCACGGCGGTGGCGCCGTGGGGGGCGAAGCTGGCGCATTCGCTGGACCGGCGGGTGCTGCGGCGGGCGTTCGCCCTGTACCTGCTGGCGACGGCGGTGCTGGTGGTGGTGAAGGCGCTCTAGGGGCGGAGCGTCAGTTCCGCCGGCGTGGCGCTGAACGAGGAGAGGCGGCCGAGGTAGCTCATGCCCAGCAGGCTGTGCGGCAGGCCCTGCTCGACGACCAGGGCTTCCACGGCGGCGACCCGGGCGCCGGCGACGGCGACGGCGCGCAGCCGCACCGGGGCGGCGCGGACGGGTCCGGAGGCGGTGACCACCGTGCCGGAGAAGTCTTCGGAGGTCAGCTTCAGGCCGAGACGGGCGGCGTCTTCGCGGGTCAGGGCCACGACGCTGGCGCCGGTGTCGACCATGACGCGGACGGCGCGGCCGTCGATCACGGCCTCAGCCCAGTAGTGGCCGTCGGCGGCCCTCAGAACCTGGCCGGGGCTCCCCGTGGCGGGCGTGGAGGCGACAGGGACGGCGGCCTGGGCCTGACCGCGCAGGCCCGCCTGATCCATCCACCAGGCGGTGGTCAGGGCCGAGGCGACGGCGAGGGCCATGACGGCCGCGGAGGACAGATCGAACCGCATGGCCGTGTTCTCGCACGACGCGGTTGGGATGCGGTGAAGAGGGATGGTTGGCGGGGGGTAAACGAGGGGCGAGGGGCGAGGGTCGAGGGTCGAGGGATGAGCGAGGCGGGCCCCGCCGCGTCAGGAGTGAACTCGCCCGCTACCCGGCGCCGCCTGTACCCCCGGCCCTCGCCCCTCGCCCCTCGTACCTTCCCGGCAGTTCCGCCATGATCCGCGCGCGGTCCTCATCCGTGAGGCCGCTCCAGCCGCCGATCTCCGACAGGGTGCGCCAGCAGCCGAGACACAGGCCCGAGGCGCCGTCGACGATGCAGACCTTGACGCAGGGCGTCGCGATCGAGCGGGGCGGGCCGGGCGGCGGGCTGGACATGGGCGATCAGTAGCGGGTCGCGGCGCCGGGGGGAATTGTCGGCGGCCGCCGGATGGGGCACTGCTGGCGCATGACCCTGATCCAGACGGAACGACGCGGCGCGATCGAGATATGGACGCTGTCGCGGCCCGAGCGGCTGAACGCCCTGCCCGACCTCGAGGACGGCGAGGCCTTCGCGGCGGCCTGCGCGGCGGTGAACGCCGACGCCGGGGTGCGCTGCGTGGTCATCACCGGCGCGGGGCGGGCCTTCTCGGCCGGCGGCGACCTGAAGGCGATGCGAGACCGGCGCGACCTGTTCGCCGGCACGGGGGCCGAGATCCGCGAGCGCTATCGCCGGGTGGTGCATCGGATCGTGCGTTCGCTGTACGGGCTGGAGGTTCCGCTGGTGGCGGCGGTGAACGGGCCGGCCATGGGGCTGGGTTGCGACATCGCCGGGCTGGCCGACATCCGGCTGGCCTCGACCGAGGCGACCTTCGGCGTGCCGTTCCTGAAGCTGGGCATATTGCCGGGCGACGGCGGCGCCTGGCTGTTGCCGCGCAACGTCGGCTATGCGCGGGCGGCGGAGATGCTGTTCACCGGCGACACGATCGACGCGGCGACGGCGGAGCGCTGGGGGCTGGTCAATCACGTCGTCGCGCCGGAGGCGCTGATGGACGAGGCGCTGAAGTTCGCCGGCAAGGTCGCCGCGCACGGGCCGCAGGCGCTGCGCATGGCCAAGACCCTGCTGCGCCAGGGCCGCGACGCCAATTTCGACCAGATGCTGGAGATGACCGCCGCCATGCAGGCGCTGGCTCATCTGACCGAGGATCACGCCGAGGGCGTGGCCGCGGTGCTGGAGAAGCGGCCGGCGGATTTCACCGGCCGCTAGCCTCCTACCCTTCCCGCGCCGGCGCCTGCATGGCGCGGTCGGCGGGGACGCCGACGGCGGCCTCGCGGGGGGCGCCGGCGGTCTGGCCGGGCTTCATGAATTTGACCAGCACGCGTTGGCCGATCAGCAGCGGGGCGTCGCCGGCGGTGACGACCACCTCGATGACCCGCTCGTCCGAACGCTGCGACGGATCGTCCGAGGCCAGCTTGCGGGCCCCGAAGACCGCGGCGCGGCGCAGGACGGTGCCGACATAGACCTTGGACGGGTCGCCCTCGGGGGTGATCTCGACGGCCTGGCCGTTGGTGACATTGGGGATGTCGCTCTCGACGATCTCGGCGCGGGCGATGCGCGGCGCGTCGGGCTCGAGATCGAACATGGTCGAGACGTTCAGGGTCGAGGCGCCGGCGCCGGGGTTGGCGTAGCGGCGCACGATACGGCCGCTCTGGGGCGCGCGGATCACGGTCAGCTCGACATTGTAGGCGGCCTGGTCGCGGCGGGCGCGGGCGGTCTGGACCGCCGCCTGCTGCGAGGCCAGCCGGGCCTGGGCCTGGGCGATGGCGTCGCGGGCCTCGTCCATGCGCTGGGCGGCGACGAAATTGGTGGCCACCAGCTGCTGCAGGCGGTCGTGCTCGCGCTGGGCGGTGCGGATGTCGACCTGGATCAGGCGCAGCTGGCTCTCGGCCTGGGCCACATCGGCCGCGGCGCTCTGCAGGGCCAGGCGGGGCTCGTCGTCTTCCTGGCGGGCGAGGATCTGACCGGCGACGACGCGGTCGCCTTCCTGCACCAGGACCTCGCGAACGACGCCGCCGCGGCGGGCCGCGATCTGGATGATCCCGCCCTCGACGTCGACCTTGCCATTGGCGATGGCGGCGTAGGGACTGTCGACCTTGCGGGCGGCGGCCTGCTCTTCGTCCGCCTGCTTCTTCGCGGCGCCGGCCTGCATGACGTTGAAGCCGACAAAGACGACGACGATCAGCACGACGCCGATCCAGAGCCATTTGTTCTTCAGAAAGCGGGGGATGCGGGACATGGGCGGTTCAGTCCTTGGGATCGGTCAGTGCGAGGCCAGGGTGGCGTCGGGATTGGGGGTGCGGCGTTGATCATCGATGATGACGCCGTCTTCGAGCTTGATGACGCGG
>NZ_JAVHLH010000258.1 GCF_031082345.1 Brevundimonas sp.
GCCTATGGCGCGGCCGAGGCGGGGCTGGACTACAACTCCACCGACATGAGCGAGCTGGAGTTGCGCTCGGTCTATCTGCCGCCGTTCAAGGCCGCCTTCGACGCGGGCGCCCTGTCGACGATGAGCGCCTTCAACGACCTGAACGGCGTGCCGACCAGCGGCAACAAATGGCTGCTGACCGACATCCTGCGTGGGGAATGGGGCTTCGCCGGCTTCGTGGTCTCTGACTACACCTCGGAAGAGGAGCTGATCGCCCACGGCTACGCCGCCGACGGCCGCGACGCGGCGCGCATCGCCCTGATGGCCGGCGTCGACATGTCGATGAAGAGCGGCCTCTACATGAAGCATATTCCGGAGCTGGTTCAGTCCGGCGACGTGCCGATGGCGCGCGTCGACGAGGCGGTGCGGCGGGTGCTGATGACCAAGGCGGCGCTGGGGCTGTTCGAGAACCCCTACCGCGGTTCGGACGTGCGCACCGAACGGCGGGTGACCGGCAGCCGCGAGCATCTGACCCTGGCGCGCGAGGCGGGGCGCAAGTCGATCGTGCTGCTGAAGAATGAGGGCGGCCTGCTGCCCCTGCCGAAGACCGGCCAGCGCATCGCCCTGATCGGTCCGTTCGGCGGCGACCGCGTCGACCTGTTCGGGCCGTGGTCGATCTTCAAGGACGAAAAGCTGGCGGTGTCGCTGGAGCAGGGCCTGAGGGCAGCTATGGGCGACGGCGCCGCGCTGAGCGTGGTCAAGGGCTCGGACGTCGAGACCCCGATCGCCGGCGGGATCGAGGCCGCGGTGATGGCCGCGTCGCAGGCCGATGTGGTGCTGCTGGCTGTCGGCGAGAGCCAGAACATGTCGGCCGAGGCCCAGTCGCGGGTCGATATCGGCATCCCGGAGCCGCAGCTGGCTCTGGCGGAGGCCGTCGCCGCCACCGGCAAGCCCGTGGTAGTGATCCTGAGACATGGCCGGGCCATGGAGCTGTCGGGCGCCGTCAAGGACGCCCCGGCCATCCTCGCCACCTGGTTCCTGGGGTCGGAGACGGGCCACGCCGTCGCCGACATCCTGTTCGGCGACCACGCCCCGACAGGGCGTCTGCCGGTCAGCTTCCCGCATTTCTCGGGCCAGTCGCCCTTCCATTACGCCCACAAGACCACCGGCCGCCCGGCGGCGTCGCGCAGCGAGGGTTTCAAGGCGCAGTTCCGCGAGACGGCGAACGCCGCCCTCTATCCGTTCGGCCACGGCCTGACCTATGCGCCGGTGCAGTACTCGGCCGTGCGACTGTCGGCGCCGACCATGGCGTGGAACGGCGGGATCACGGCGACCGTCACCCTGACCAACAGCGGCGCGCGCGAGGCCTCGGAGGTGGTGCAGCTCTATATCCGCGACCGCGCCGCCTCGATCACCCAGCCGGTGCGGCTGCTGAAGGGGTTCCGGCGCGTGACCGTGCCGGCGGGCGGGTCGGTGGAGGTCAGCCTGCCGCTGAGCTTCGCGGACCTGCTGTTCCTCGGACCGGATCTGGAGCCCACCGTGGAGCCGGGCCTGTTCGACGTCTGGCTGGCCCCGAACGCCCAGGCCGGCGAGGCGGCCCGGTTCACCCTGACCCGCTGATCAGGCGAAGGCGGCCTCATAAAGCTCGGGCTTGAAGCCGACGAGGGTCCGGTCGCCGAGGTCGAGGACGGGGCGTTTGATCATCGACGGCTGGGCCAGCATCAGGGCGATGGCCCGCTCGGCCGTCAGGTCTGCCTTGTCCGCCTCGGGCAGGGCCCGGAAGGTCGTGCCGGCGCGGTTCAGCACGGTCTGCCAGCCATGTTCCGCCACCCAACCCTCCAGCGAGGCCCGGTCCACGCCGGCCTTCTTGTAGTCGTGGAAGACGTGGCCGACGCCGTTCTGGTCCAGCCAGGTCCGGGCCTTCTTGACCGTGTCGCAGTTCGGGATGCCGTAAAGGGTCGGGGTCATGGCCCTTCCCTGCCCGCCCCGTGCGCGAGTCGCAAGGCGGCCGCCGCTTGCATTTAACCGTGGGGTTTAATATAGTGCGCCGTCAGCAATGGAGATCGCCATGACCGCCCTCCCCCCGCGCCAGAAGGTCATCCCCTGCCTGTGGTTCGACAAACAGGCCGAGGAAGCCGTCGGCTTCTATGTGTCGCTGTTCCCCGACTCCCGCATCGACGCCGTCGTCCGCTCGCCGGGGGACTATCCCAGCGGCAAGGCCGGCGACGTGCTGCTGGTCGAGTTCACCCTCGCCGGCAATCGCTACACGGCGCTGAACGGCGGTCCGCATTTCACCTTCAACGAGGCCATCTCCCTGCAGATCGACTGCGAGGACCAGGCCGAGGTGGACCGGCTGACCGAGGCGCTGTCGGCCGTGCCCGAGGCCGAGCAATGCGGCTGGGTCAAGGATCGCTACGGCCTATCGTGGCAGATCGTACCCTATGCGATGAACCGCTATCTGGCCGATCCGGACGAAGGCGTCCGGCGGCGGGTGTTCGCGGCCATGATGGAGATGAAGCGGCTCAACGTCGCCGCCATCGAAGCCGCCGCCCGGGGCTAGTCGTCGTCGGCCTCGGTCGCGCCCACCGTCACGGGCGTCGGACCGCCCGCCAGAGCGCGGTCCAGCGCCTCGCGGTCCAGGCCCTTCTCCCACTTCGCCACCACAATGGTGGCGACGGCGTTGCCGATGAAGTTCGTGAGGGCCCGGCATTCGCTCATGAAGCGGTCGACGCCGAGGATCAGGGCCATGCCGGCGACCGGCACCGAGGGCACCACGGCCAGCGTCGCCGCGAGGGTGATGAAGCCGGCCCCGGTGACCCCCGCCGCGCCCTTCGAACTGAGCATGGCCACGGCCAGCAGCAGCAGTTGGTCGCCCAGCGACAGGTCGACGCCGCAGGCCTGGGCGATGAACAGGGCCGCCAGCGTCATATAGATGTTGGTGCCGTCCAGATTGAACGAATAGCCCGTCGGCACGACCAGTCCGACCACCGACCTGTCGCAGCCGGCGCGGCCCATCTTCTCGATCAGGCTGGGCAGGGCCGCCTCGGACGACGAGGTGCCGAGCACCAGCAGCAGCTCCTCCTTCAGATAGCGGATCAGCCTGAAGATCGAGAAGCCGTTGAAGGCCGCCACGGCCCCCAGCACCACGACCACGAACAGGGCCGAGGTCAGGTAGAAGGTCCCCACCAGCGCAGCGAGATTGATCACCGACTCGATACCGTAGCGGCCGATGGTGAAGGCGAAGGCCCCGAAGGCCCCGATCGGCGCCGCCTTCATCAGGATGGCCACCAGTTTGAAGAAGGCCTCCGACACGCTTTCCAGCACGGCCATGACCGGCTGGGCCCGGTCGCCGATCACCGCCAGGGAGATCCCGAACAGGATGGCGAAGAATAGCACCTGCAGGATTTCGCCGCCGGCGAAGGCGCCGACCACGGTCTCGGGAATGATGTTCATCAGGAAGCCGACGACCGAGGTCTCGTGGGCCTGGGTGGCGTACTGGGCCACCGCGCCCGGATCGAGGGTGGCGGGATCGACATTCATGCCAGCCCCGGGCCGCACCACATTGGCCACCACTAGGCCGATGATCAGGGCCAGGGTCGAGAAGGTCAGGAAATAGGCGAAGGCCTTGCCCACCACCTTGCCCAGGCGGCCGAGGTCCCTGAGGTGGGCGATGCCGGTGGACACGGTCAGGAAGATCACCGGGGCGATGATCATCTTCACCAGCCGGATGAAGGCGTCGCCGAGCGGCTTCAGTTTCTCGCCGAGACCCGCAACGGCCTCACCGTCCGCCCCGGTCGTGCTGGGATAGAGGTGCCCGATCAGGGCGCCGAGGGCGATGGCGAGCAGGACCTGAAAGTAGAGGTGGGTCCACAGCGGCTTGCGCTTCGGCGGCGGCGGCGGGGCGGCGGCGGGATCGGGAACGGCGAGGCCGCGCCCGGCCTCGCCGTTCCCGATC
>NZ_JAVHLH010000259.1 GCF_031082345.1 Brevundimonas sp.
GCGGGCCGACGACTGGTCGGCCGGCGCCCGCCCCCAGCGGGTCAGCAGCCAGGCCCACTCGAACTGGTGACCCGGCTCGACCAGGGTCCCGGCCTCGCCCGCGGCCGGCCGCCAGTCGGCGTCGAAGAATTCGCGCAGGAAGCCGCCGTCGGACTCGATGAAGGCCCGGCGGGCCAGGCCCACGATCTCGTCGGCCATGACGGACCATGCGCCGCCCGGCTCCAGCGCCTCCCACGCCAGACAGGCCTCGAGCAGGTGCATATGGGCGTTGGCCTGGAACGGATGGGCGGCGTCCTCGCGCCAGCCGCCGCCGGGGTGGACCAGTCCGCCGAGCGCCTGGCGAAGGGCCTGCGCCCGCGCCGTCATCCGCCCGGTCTCGACCCCGGCCTGCGCCGCCGCGGCGAAGGCCAGCAGGACAAAGGCCTGATCATAGAGCGACGCCGTATCGTCCAGCACCTCGCCGCCGGTCGAGACCCGCGTGCGGTACAAGCCGTCCGGTCGACGGCTGGTCTCCTCGAACCGGTCGAGGCCCTCCTTCACCAGTCGCCGCCACGGACCCGCCCAGCCCGCCTGACCCGCCACGCTGTAGACCCAGGCCTGCCGCGCCTGCACCCGGGCCCGGCGGAAGTCCCCGACCGGGACGCCGTCCCGGTCGATGGCCTCGTGGAAGCCGCCGTCCCCGGCCACGCCGATGGTCGCCCACAGCGGCAGGGCGTTGAAACGCATCCAACCGTCAAAGGCCCGCGCGAGACCCGCCAGCGCCTCCGCCCCGGACGGGGCGCCCTCGACGTGAACGGGCGAAATCTTGCGCAGGCGCTCGACCAGCCCCTTGACCTCCTGGCTCCGGTCGAGGCGGCACACCAGCACCGCGTCCGGCTCCGCGATGATGGCCAGATCGCTCACGCCGATGGTGGCGACGACCATGCCCTCCGCCGCCCGCACCAGATTGGCCCCGCCGTCCTCGCTGCTGATGCTCAGGCCGCGATCCGCGCCGCCGGTCTCGGCCACCGCATCCCATGCGCCCAGGTCCGACCAGTCGAAGTCGACCGGCAGCACGGAAACGCGGTCGCTCTTCTCCATCACGGCGTAGTCGATCGATATCCGGGGCGCCGCGTTGAAGGCGTCAGTCAGGATCACGGTCGCGCCGCCGCCGTCCGGCAAGGCCCGCCGCGCGGCCGTCAGAACCTCGGGAGCGAACCTCTCCAGTTCCGCCATCAGGACGTCCGCGCGCACCATGAAGTTGCCGCTGTTCCACAGATAGCCGTCGGCGACATAGGTCTCGGCGCGTTGACGGTCCGGCTTTTCGACAAACCGCCTGACCCCCGCCAGTCCCGGCCCGTCCGGCTGGATGTAGCCGTAGGCGGAGGAGGGCGTGTTGGGCCGCACGCCGAAGGTGACGATACGGCCCGCCTCCGCGGCCTTCGTCCCCTCGACGACCGAGGCCCTGAAGCCCTCGCCGTCTGGAATGTGGTGATCGGAGGCGACGAACAGGGCGATCCCGTCGGGCCGCCGCCGCAGGATCCACTCGGCCGCCGCCGCCATGGCCGGAGCGGAATCGCGGCCGGCCGGCTCAATCAGCAGCACCGCCGCGGTGTCGCCCAGCTGCTCGGAAATCGAGGCGGCGTGATCGCGGCCGGCGACCACGACGATCCGGCCGTCCTCGCCGGCCAGGGGCGCCACCCGCGCCAGGGTTTCCTGGAACAGCGACAGGTCGCCTGTCAGGTTCAGGAACTGTTTCGGCCTGCGGTCCCGCGAAGCCGGCCACAGCCGCGTTCCGACGCCGCCGCACAGGATCACCGGAAAGATCGCCATGGCCGCCCCCTGTTGACTGCCTTCTGGCCGCCCGCCCCCGCTGGAGGTCAACTGTGCAATCGTGCCGACGCGATCCTAACAGGTGGTGCACGGACTCTGCATCAGCCTAGGGCTGGGCCCCCGGCCGGTTCGCTTCGGATCCGGGACGGGCCGCCGTCACGGGCGACGGGGCCGGCGAAACGACCGCCTCCTCCCGCCACGCCGCCGCGGGATTCAGCGCCGCCGTCGCCTCCAGAAAGGTCCCGGGCTTCATCGACGGCTCGGGCGCCGTGCGCAGGCCGGCCACCCGCGCCAGATCGGCGATGAAGGTGATGCAGTTGCGCCGCCTCAGGTCATAGACCGAACCCTCGGGGCTGTTCCACCAGTCGGCCCGGGCCCTGAGCGCATGCCAGGTCGCGTCATCGACGGTCAGGCTGAGGAACGGCTGGCCCTCGTCGACATAGCGGGCGTCGGGACTCGCCACCACGCCGCCGCCGCGGACGAACAGCAGGTGCGGCCCGGGGCTCTCCGCGGTGAAGCCGGCCGACCAGTCGACCGCCTCGCCGGTGGCGTCGACCGTCCCTTGCGCGTGCACATAGGCGTGGGGAAACAGCAGATAGCCGCCGCGCACCCGGGCGCCGGGATGGGCGTAGAAGGTCACCGTCACCTCCGCCCAGGCCTGACCGGCGATCAGGGCCAGCATGAAGGCGGGGATCAGCGAGCGAAACAGTCTGCGGGTCATGGGCTCTCCGGGCGTCGGCCCACTGTGGGGCGCTCCGGCCGGAACGTGCAAGGGCCGCCGGGGATGCGTCCCCCGACGGCCCTCTCGTCCCGGTTCTGCGGTCCCTGTCAGTGCGGCGACGGCTTGGCCACCACATCGGCCTCCCGCGTCCGCGACCGCGCGCAGGCGACGGCGAAGACGGTCAGCAGCACATAGCCGGCCAGCGGCACATAGAAGGCCGGATTGAACATCATCGCCGCGTCGTCGACGATCAAGCCGGCGATGAGGGGCAGCACGGCTCCGCCGACGATGGCGGTGCACAGCAGGCCCGAGGTCGCCGATGCGGGCGCGCCCGAGCGCTCCAGCGTCAGGGTGAAGATGGTCGGGAACATGATCGAGTTGAAGAAGCCGACGGCGATGGCCGCATAGGCCGCGGTCTCGCCCGAGGTCTGGGTCACGATCAGGCACAGGATGGCGGCGATGGTGGTGTTGACCGTCAGCAGCACCCCGGCCCGGATCCGGGTCAGCAGAAGCGCGCCGATGAAACGACCCACCATGGCGCCGCCCCAGTACAGGCTGACCATCCGCCCGGCCTCGGCCTCGGGGATGTCGAGGATGGTGGGACTGCTCAGGAAGTTGGTCAGCAGACCGCCGATGGTCACTTCCGAGCCGACGTAGATGAAGATCGCCAGGCCGCCGAACAGGGCCCAGGGTGAGGTGAAGGCCTTCAGCGGCGAGGCCACGCCGCCGGCTTCCTCGGCTCCGGCCGCCGCGGCATTGATCTTCTTGCGGGCCGTGAAGATGAAGAAGGCGACCACGGCGAAGAAGGCGCCGAGGGCCAGGAAGGCGATGTCGATGCTGCGCAGGGACTCGGCGCGCGTGGCCGAGGTGACCACCGCCCCGGCGGCGAACACCCCACCGGTCAGCAGCACGGTCGCGCCGAGATAGGGTCCGAGCGTGGTGCCGAGCGAGTTGAAGAACTGCGAGAAATTCAGCCGCGCATGCGAGGTCTTCTTGGATCCGAGCGCCGCGACCAGTGGATTGGCCGCGACCTGAAGCAGGGTCACGCCCGAGGCGATGATGAACAGGGCCAGCAGGACGCCGGGATACCAGTCCATGATGGTGGCCACCGGCACGATCAGACAGCCCAGCACCATCACCCCCAGCGCCGAGATTATCGAACGGCTGTAGCCCAGCTTGCTGAGCACGGCGGCGGCGGGCACCGACACCACGGCGTAGGCGATGAACCAGGCCGAGGCCGTCAGCATGGCCTCGGCGGTGCTGAGATCGAACACCTTGCGCACCGCCGCGATCAGCGGGTCGATCAGCGAGGTGGCGAAGCCCCAGGCGAAGAACAGGGTGGTCACATAGGCGAAGGCGAGGGTCGTCCCGCGGCCCGCCGG
>NZ_JAVHLH010000025.1 GCF_031082345.1 Brevundimonas sp.
CCGCGACCGGCTCGGCCGGCGCCTTCGCCGGCTCGTCCGTCGCCAAGATCGTCGACGGCCACGTCCTGCTGATCTTCTTCGCCCTGGCCATGGGGCTGGTCGCCGTGGCCATGCTGCGGCCCAACGCGCCGGTCGGGGTCGAGACGGTTCGCCTGACCCGGGCCATGGCGCCGCGCATCGCCGCCTCGGGCGCCGGCGTCGGCGCGGCGGCGGGCTTCTTCGGCATCGGCGGCGGCTTCCTGATCGTCCCCGGACTGATGGGCGCCGCGGGCATGACCCTGGCCCTCGCCCAGGCCTCCTCCCTGGTCAGCGTGGTCGCCTTCGGGGCCACGACGGCGGCCAACTACGCCCTGTCCGGCCTGATCGACTGGCCGATCGTGGCCGCCATGGCGGCGGGCGGCGCGGTCGGAACCCTCGCGGGCCTGCCGATCGCCCGCCGCCTCGGCGCCAATGCGGTGCTGGGCCGACGCCTGTTCGCGGGCCTGATCCTGATCGTCGCCGTCTATGTGGCGATCAAGGCGGTGACGGCGCTCTAGCGGCCGCCGGCCCGGATCAGGGCGGCGCGGGCGGCGGCGAGGCGGGAGGGCACGAGCCCCCGCAGCGACGAGGCGGCGCCGGTGCGTTTCACCCCGGCCTCCTGCCCCTTGCGCCAGGCCACCTCGGCCTCGACGGCGGTGGCCTGGGCGATGTCGATCAGCAGGATCCGGTTCGGCAGGGCGAGGTTGCGGTCCAGCCGGAGGCGGACGCCCGAGTTCGACTGGTCGACGATCAGGCAGGGCAGTTCGAGACCGGGCGTGACGATGAGGCCGCGCACATTGGCCGACGAGCGGGTCTCCAGTCTGCGATCTTCGGGCCTGTCCATCACGGCATGGCTACCGGTTTGCGGTTTCGATCCAGTTTCACCGTCACATCCGCGCGAACGCCGCCGGCCAGCATGCGCCGCGTGACGCGCTCGAAATACTGGATGAAGCCGGCGAGGCGGACCCGCTCCTCCGCAGGCAGGTCGGCCGGGGCGACGCCGAGCAGATCGGCTTCCTGCTGACAACGCCAGTCCAGCACGACGTCGAAATCCGGCGCCTGGAGAAAGACGACGGCGTCGAAATCGGCGGCGAAATCCGCATAGTGGCCGGCGAGGAAACCGTTGACGGCGCGGCGCCAGCCGCCGTCGGCGTCCTGCGCCCGCTCCAGGGCGTTGACCGGTTCGGCGAGCGCGGCTTCGTCCTGCGGCAGGGCGCCGAGGCACCAGGCGTCGAACAGCACGGCCGAGGGGCGGCCCCTAAAGGCGCGCCAGCGTTCGCGCGGCCGGCGGTCGTCGCCGCGCTTGTCGAAGTCGGGGATGAGGGTCTGATCGTCCGGCCCGGCGGTGGAGAGCGCGTCGATCAGGCCCTGCAGCAACGCAAGATCGTGCGTCCCCGGGGGGCCGCGGGTGACGAACAGCGGATGGACCTCCCGGGCCAGGGCCTCGCGTTCGGCCCGGGTCAGATAGACGTCGTCGATCGAAATCTGCGCCGCGCCGAAGCGGGCGGCGGCCTCGCGGGCGAGGGTGGTCTTGCCGGATCCTTGCGCGCCGACGACGGCGATCAGGGGCGGGCGGCCGGAGCCGTCCCGGGGTCCGTGCGCGATCAGGCCGCCGACGAGGTCGACCAGGTCCGGATTTGCGCGGCCCACGGCCGGCTCAGTGCTGGGATTCGGGCAGGCGGACGATCAGGCCGTCGAGATCGTCGCTGACCCGGATCTGGCACGACAGGCGGCTGTTCGGCTGGACGTTCTCGGCGAAGTCCAGCATCGACTCCTCCATGGCCGAGGCGCGGCCGGTCTCGGCGGCGAAGTTCTCGTCGACATAGACATGGCAGGTGGCGCAGGCGCAGGCCCCGCCGCAGTCGGCGTCGATGCCCGGCACATTGTTGCGGATCGCCCCCTCCATGACGGAGAGGCCGTTCTTGACCTCTACGACATGCTCGCGGCCGTCGTGCTCGATGTAGGTGATCTTCGCCAACTCAGGCGGCCTCGGTCTTCTTCCGGCTCGGCGAGACCATCAGCTTCTTGGTCTCGGCGATGGCCTTGGCCGGGTTCAGACCCTTCGGACACACCTGGGCGCAGTTCATGATGGTGTGGCAGCGGTAGAGTTTGAACGGGTCCTCGAGGTCGTCGAGCCGCTTGTCGGTGGCGTCGTCGCGGCTGTCGGCGATCCAGCGGTAGGACTGCAGCAGGGCCGCGGGCCCCAGGTATTCGGTCTGGTTCCACCAGTAGCTCGGGCACGAGGTCGAGCAGCAGGCGCACAGGATGCATTCGTACAGGCCGTCCAGCTTGGCCCGGTCCTCGGGCAGTTGGATGCGCTCGGTCTCGGGGTCCGGCTCGTCGGACTGGAGGTAGGGCTGGATCGAGTCGTACTGGGCGTAGAACAGGGTCAGGTCGGTGACCAGGTCCTTGACCACCGGCTGGTGCGGCAGCGGGGCGATGGAGATGGTCGAGGAGGAGCACTCCTCCCAGCCCTTGGTGCAGGCCAGGGCGTTGCGCCCGTCGATGTTCATCGAGCACGAGCCGCAGATGCCCTCGCGGCACGAGCGCCGGAACGACAGGGTCGGGTCGATCTCGTTCTTGATGTGGATCAGGGCGTCCAGCAGCATCGGGCCGTGGTCGTCGGCCGAGACCTCGAACACGTCCCAGCGCGGATCGGCGTCGACCTCGGGGTCGTAGCGGTAGACCTTGTAGGTCTTGACGTTCTTCGCGCCGGCCGGGGCCTTGTGGACCTTGCCGGAGGTGGGCTTGGAGCCCTTGGGGAGGGTGAGCTGGACCATCAGGCGATATCTCGGGAATCGTTGCCCGCGATGCCGTACCAGTCGACCTTGCGGGTGAAATACATGACGGCCGCGATGGCCGCGAAGCTGGAAAGGGCGCCGACCAGCAGGGCGTAGTCCTCCAGCCGCATCAGCACATAGATGAGGCCGTAGAGGAAGGTGAAGGCCACCAGGGCACGAACGCCCTGGGCGCGGCTTTCGAAGGTCCAGCCGGCGTAGGCCGAGATCAGGCCGACGGTGGCGGCGGCCGCAAGGGCGAAGGCCGCGTCGAAACCGATGTGCTCGGCGATCGACAGCAGCAGCATGTAGAAGATCACCTGGGCCATGCCGACGAGGATGTACTGGGCCGGGTGGACGCGGCGGCCGGTGGTGGTTTCGAACAGGAAATAGGCCAGGAACACCAGGCCGATGAACATCGGCGCGTATTTCAGCGAGCGGCTGACCGACTGATAGGGGTTGGCCGGCTCGACGAAGGTCACGCCCAGCGAGGTCGCGCCGAGACGGCCGAGCGTGTCGCGATCCCCCTCGACCGGCACGCCGCGCGCCACGAACGGCACCGTCCAGGTGGCGTTGAAGCCGTCGGCGGCGTCCTGGCGGGCGGGCAGGAAGCCGCCGTTGTAGGACGGATGGGGCCAGTCGCCGCGGATGACGGCGGTGGTCGTTCCGGCGAAGGCCAGCACGGCGATCCGCTGGGCCCCGGAGAAGGTCGCGCGCCCGGAGACGTCGAAGCTTCCGTCGGTCCGCAGGGCTTCGGGCAGTCGCGTTCCGAACAGGCGCAGGCTGTCCCCGCCCCTCAGCGCCCCGTCGCGCGTGTCCGGGAGGGTCAGCGCCGCGGTGGGCTCGACCGACGAGGGCGTCAGGGCCACGGTCTGGCCGCCGAGGGTCAGGCCGATGTCGGACTTGGCGCCCCGCGCATCCGACGCGCCGAGCACGATCTCCGCCCGGCTCCAGTCGAGGACCGCCCCACGCGGGAGTTCGGCCCCGGCGTTGGCGAGGTCGAAACTGGCCGAATAGGTCAGGTCGGCGGTGTAGACCGGGACCTTGAACAGCGAGCGGCTGCGCACTTCGGATTCCGTCGCGGCCTGGACCTGACCCCGGGTCGGGAAGATGTGCCAGACGCCGGCGTCCAGGGTCGTCGAGGTCGTGGGGACCGGCGTCCCGGGGTTGGTCGGCGCGGCCTCGACGACGTTGCGGGTATAGGGCACGGCGATGACCGGGCCGAGGAAGGTCTGGGGCCCGCCCATCAGGCCGCCGACCTCGTCGGCCACCTGCTGGGCGCGGTTCGACCGGTCCATCAGCAGGGCGAAGACAAACAGGGCGGCGATGCTCATCACGAGCGCCAGACCGCACACCAGCAACAGTTTCAGCCCGGCCGAGCGACGCGGCGGAGCCGGGACCCGGCCACGCTCATAGGCCGGCGTCAGCGCCGGCTGGGGCGGCGCGGTCTCGACGGGCGGCGTCCTGGGCGTGCGGGCCATCGGGCGGTTCCTAGTACACCCGAGCCTTGGGCTCGATGTAATCGATGTCCGTCGACATGGTGTAGTTGTGCACCGGGCGGTAGTCGATCTTCACCGCCTCGGCCGGGACCTTCCACGACAGGGTGTGCTTCATCCAGTTCACGTCGTCGCGGTCGGGATAGTCCTCGCGGGCGTGGGCGCCGCGCGATTCCGTCCGGTTCAGCGCGCTCTCGATGGTGACGAGGGCCTGGTCGACCAGGTTGTCGTATTCGAGGGTCTCGATCAGGTCGGTGTTCCAGATCAGGCCGCGGTCGGTGGTCTTGATGTCGTCGCCGGCGGCGTGAATGGCGCGCAGCTTGGCCACCCCCTCTTCCAGTGTCTTGCCGGTGCGGAACACGGCCGCGTCGGACTGCATGGCGCGCTGCATGTCGATGCGCAGCTTCGCCGTCGGGGTCGAACCGTTCGCGTGGCGGAAGCGGTCGAGGCGGGCCAGGTGGCCGTCGGTGGCGGCAGCCGGCGCATCCGGAACCTTCGAGGCCTTGTCGACCGTCTCGCCGCAGCGCAGACCGGCGGCGCGGCCGAACACGACCAGATCGGTCAGGCTGTTGGAGCCGAGGCGGTTGGCCCCGTGCACCGAGACGCAGGCCGCCTCGCCCACGGCCATCAGGCCCGGCACGACAGTGTCGGCATTGTCGCCGACCTTGGTCAGAACCTCGCCGTGATAGTTCGTGGGGATGCCGCCCATATTGTAGTGGACTGTCGGCAGCACCGGGATCGGCTGCTTCGTCACATCGACGCCGGCGAAGATCTTGGCGCTTTCCGAGATGCCCGGCAGGCGCTCGTGCAGCACGGCCGGATCGAGGTGGTCGAGGTGCAGGTGGATGTGGTCCTTGTTCGGACCGACGCCGCGGCCTTCGCGGATCTCGATGGTCATGGAGCGGCTGACCATGTCGCGCGGGGCCAGGTCCTTCACGGTCGGCGCATAGCGCTCCATGAAGCGCTCGCCCTCCGAGTTGGTCAGATATCCGCCCTCGCCGCGCGCGCCCTCGGTGATCAGGCAGCCGGCGCCGTAGATGCCGGTCGGGTGGAACTGGACGAACTCCATGTCCTGCAGCGGCAGGCCGGCGCGCAGCACCATGGCGTTGCCGTCGCCGGTGCAGGTGTGGGCGCTGGTGGCGCTGAAATAGGCGCGGCCGTAGCCGCCGGTGGCCAGGATCACCAGCTTGGCGCGGAAGCGGTGCATCGTGCCGTCGTCGAGCTTCAGCGCCGTCACGCCGGTGCAGGCGCCGTCCTGCATGATCAGGTCGAGGGCGAAATATTCGACGAAGAACTCGACCTCGCGGCGGACCGACTGGCCGTACAGGGTGTGCAGGATGGCGTGGCCGGTGCGGTCGGCGGCGGCGCAGGTGCGCTGCACCGGGCCCTCGCCGAAATTGCGCGTCATGCCGCCGAAGGCGCGCTGGTAGATCTTGCCCTCGTCGGTGCGCGAGAAGGGCACGCCCCAGTGCTCGAGCTCATAGACGGCCTTGGGCGCGTTGCGGACGAGGTATTCGATGGCGTCCTGGTCGCCCAGCCAGTCCGACCCCTTGACGGTGTCGTACATGTGCCACTGCCAGCTGTCCTCGCCCATGTTGCCGAGCGAGGCGGAGATGCCGCCCTGGGCCGCCACGGTGTGGGAGCGGGTCGGGAAGACCTTGGTGACGCAGGCGACCTTCAGCCCCTGCTGGGCGGCGCCGAGGGCGGCGCGCAGGCCGGAGCCGCCGGCGCCGACGACGACGACGTCATAGGCATGGTCGACGAATTCATAAGCAGCCACGCGATCAGGCTCCGAAACCGGCCGGCAGCGGGGCCGAACCCAGCGCCAGTCGCACGATGAAGAAGACGCCCGCGGCGGCGAGCACGACGCACAGCAGGCCGATCAGGCCCACCAGCGTGTTCCGCGAGGCGGGCTTGTGGATATAGTCGTCGACGATGACCTTCAGGCCCATGTTCATGTGCCAGAGGCTGACCAGCAGGGTGATCGCCAGCAGGGTCGCATTGACCGGCGAGCGGAACCATTCGAGCGCGCCGCCGTAGCCGGCGCCCGACAGGGCCCAGCCGCTCCACAGGCCCCACAGGGTCAGGGGGACCAGGATCAGCGACGACAGCCGCTCCTGCAGCCATTCGCCGGCGCCGTGGCGTTCGGAGACCTTCACGCCCTTGATGTAGCTCCTGGTCAGGCGGCTCAAAGGACGACCCTCCCGGTCATGAACAGTCCGGCCCAGAAGGCGATCGAGATGACCACGCCGATCACGATCGAAGCCGTCGACAGGGCGTTGGCCGACTTCGGCGTCAGCCCCTCGCCCGCGTCCCAGATCAGGTGGCGGACGCCGCCGGCGAAATGCACGGCCAGGGCGACCGTCAGCCCGAACCAGACCAGCAGGCCCAGAGGCGAGCCCATCCAGCCGGTGAAGGTCGCATAGGCGTCGGGCCCGAAGGCCAGGGCCATCAGCCACAGCGCCACCAGCACGGCGCCGACGGCCAGCGCTCCGCCGGTCATCCGGTGCAGGATCGATCCCAGCATGGTGACATGCCAGCGCCAGATCTGCAGATGCGGCGAAAGCGGGCGGACACGGCCGTTGGGCTGGCGCACGAAGCGGCCGGACTGATCGTCGGTCGGATCGTTCGAAGCATCGCCCGGCAAGGGGGAAGTCGACATATGCGAATGGTTCTCAGAAACCTGAGCGAAATCAGCCGCTCGAAATCGGTGATCAGGCTTTAGTCCAGCGGCGCCGCAGGGGTCAACGAAGCGTGAGCGGGTGCGACGCCGACGATCACGAATTCGCGGGGCGGGAGGGGCGCTTTGCCAGGCGAGAGCGAAATCGGCACACTGGACCCATGTCGGGAATGCTGATCGCCGCCCTGGCCGCGCTGCTGACGCCGCAGGCCGCGCCCCATCCATCGGCGCTGGAGCCCTATTCGCCGCCGGCCATCCGCCCGTTCGAACCCGGTTCGGACTTCGGCCGCGAGACTGCCGAGGGTGATGGCGCGGGCTTGTCGCATCGCCCGCCGCTGGCCGCGCCGGTGACGGTGGACGCCTATGACGGCGCCTATGAGGTCACCCCGACCGATGTCGAGATCGCCTATGATCAGGGCGTGACCTCCGCCGAGCTCCGCGCCGACCAGACCGCCGGGCCGCTGAACGGCGTCTGGCGCATCCGCGATGCGGACGGGCGGACCCTCTACGATATCGTCCTGATGGATCATGGCGTCGGTCCCGTCGAGGGCGGCTGGCGCAGCCGCCGCGGCCGGGGCGGGGCCGTGTCCGACGGACGCACGCTGACGCTGGAGGACGGCGGCGGGGTGGTGACCCTGGAGCGGTCGCAGGCCGGCTGGCGCGGTTCGCTGACCGTGGACGGGCGGACCCGTCCTGTGACGATCACCCGCCCGGACTGAGCCGGATCCTCGAGGCCGCGGCCTGCAGGGCCCCGGCTCCGTACGGTACGGCCGCACCCCGGCCCCAGACCGGGTCGGGCCACAGGCCGTCGTCGGGGCGGCGCCCCACCACATGCACATGAAGCTGGGCGGTGACATTGCCGAGCGCGGCGACATTGAGCTTGTGCACCGGCCGCCCGGCCGTTTCGCCCAGCAGGCGGACGACGGCCCCGGCGCGGACGATCTCCTCCATCAGCGCGGCCCGTTCCGGTCCGGCGAGGTCCTCGATCTCCCGCAGCCCGGACCGGCGGGGGATCAGGATCAGCCACGGGAAACGGGCGTCGTCCTGCAGCCGGACCTGACACAGCGGCCAGTCGCACACCGCGATGGAGCCGGGATCGAAGGCGGGGTCGGCTTTGAAGGCGGACGTCATGCTCCTCGGTCGCCCGGCCCGGCGCAGGCGTCAAGCGTCCCCGCGACCGGGCCGGCCTATGGCTGCTATAGGTAAAATCTATCGAGGAAATGTGTTTGCAATCATTGACATTGTGCAGTGCAACCGCCAATTCGCGGTTGCGGCGCCGCTCCCCCGGCGCTCCAGAGCTTCCCTATTCAGAACCATCAGGAGAACAGCGCATGCTGGGCGTCGGTCAAAAACTGCCGGAATTCAAGATCACGGGCGTGAAGCCGGGCTTCAACAGCCACGAAGAGAACGGCGTCTCGGCCTTCGAGCCGATCACCAACGAGAGCTTCGAGGGCAAGTGGAAGGTCCTGTTCTTCTACCCGAAGGACTTCACCTTCGTCTGCCCGACCGAGATCGCCGAGTTCGCCTCGCTGGCGCGTGATTTCGAGGACCGCGACACCGTGGTTCTGGGCGGCTCGACCGACAACGAGTTCGTCAAACTGGCCTGGCGCCGTGACCACGCCGACCTGAACAAGCTGCCGATCTGGCAGTTCGCCGACAACGGCGGCAAGCTGGCCCGCGCCCTCGGCGTGCTCGACGAGGAAGAGGGCGTCGCCCTGCGCGCCACCTTCGTGGTCGACCCGCACAACGTCGTGCAGCACGTCTATGTCACCAACCTGAACGTCGGCCGCGCCCCCGCCGACACCCTGCGTGTCGTCGATGCGCTGCAGACCGACGAGCTGTGCGCCTGCAACCGCCCGGTCGGCGGCGAGACCCTGGCGGCGTAACAGTAGCGTCAGCGTCTTCCTGACAGGCGGCGGCGAAAGTCGCCGCCTGTTTTGCATCCAGACCAGATTTTCGAGGACTCCCCATGTCGATTGATACGCTCCGCGACCTCATGCCCGCCTACGCCAGGGACATCTCCCTGAACCTCGGTTCGCTGGCCTCGGAGACGGTGCTGAACGACCAGCAGAAATGGGGCTGCTTCCTCGCCTCGGCCCGCGCGATCGGCGTCACGCCGGTGGTCCGGGCGATCGAGGCCCAGGCCACGGCCGTGCTGTCGCCCGAGGCGCTGAACGCGGCCCGGTCGGCTGCCGCCATCATGGGCATGAACAACGTCTACTACCGCTCGCTGCACCTGATGAAGAACAGCGAGTACACGACCATCCCCGCCCGGCTGCGGATGAACGTCCTGGCCAATCCGGGCGTCGACAAGCTTGATTTTGAATTATGGTCGACGGCGGTCAGCGCCATCAACGGCTGCGGCGCCTGTCTGGACGCCCACGAGGGCGAACTGCGCAAGCACGGCGTGCCGGCGACCCAGGTCCAGGCCGCCCTGCGCATCGCCGCCGTGGTCCACGCCGCCAGCCGGATCGTGGCCTCGGAATCGGCGCTGGCGGCCCCGGAAGCCGCCTAGCCGCCCTACGACAGGTGATCGGCCAGCCGGCCGAACTGCTCGGCGATGACGCCGTCGATCGCGTCGGCCATGGCCCCCGCTCCGGGGCCGGTGACGACGAAGGTCCATTTCAGCGTCCGCCCCGGCTCGCCCTCGATCACAGCCCAGGTCATGGTCAGGACGGCGTCGGCCCCGATCGACTGCAGCGGCCCGAACGGGGCGTCGAAGCGGACCAGTCGCTGCGCCGGCCAGACCAGCACGGTCTCGGCGTGTTTGACGCCGCCGCCGGGCAGGGATTCGCACCAGCATCCGCCGGGCCGCAGGTCGAGCGAGATGTTGGCGGCGTCGCCTGAATAGGTGTGGGCGTCGCTCCACCATGCGGCCGGGCGGCCGATAGCCTCGAGGATCGCCGGGTCGGAGGCCGGGACCGCGCGTTCGTAGGTGAGGCTGAAGCTGTTCTCGGAACGGTTCGAGACCTCGGCTGCGGCGGGGCCGGCAGCGACCGCTGGCAGGGGGGCGATGGCCAGGGCGGCGGCGAGCAGCAGGCGTTTCATGTGAGGGTCCTCCCGGCCGCATCCGCGCCCACGCCGTCGCCGACGTCAAGCGCAGCCTTCTTCAGGCGGCCGCGAAGGTCAGCGGCGCGCCCCAGAACTGGGCGACCAGCTCGGACTGCGGACCGGGCCGGCCGGTGGTCAGGAAGTCGCGACGGCCCGAGCCGCCCAGGGCGTATTCGGGGTGGCGCTGGAAATAGCGGTCGAGGGCGTCGGCGACGGCGGTCGGCTGGTGGATCACCGGCGTGCCCTCCGGCAGGGCGGCGGCGAACAGGTCGGCGACGATCTCGTAGTGGGTGCAGCCGAGGATGGCCTTGTCCGGATGGCGGCCGATGCGGCGGCGCAGGGCGTCGACATGGTCGTTGACGACGACCTTCAGCTCTTCCGCCGGGGCGCCCAGCTCGATCAGGCCGGCGAGGCCCGGGCAGGGCTCGGAGAAGACGGCCAGGTCCTCGCGCCGCTTGTCGATCTCGATCTCATAGACCCGGCTCATGGCGGTGGCGGCGGTGCAGAAGACGCCGGTGATCTCGATCGCCTCCTTCTTCTCGCCCTCCTCGCGGCCGCGCTCGGCCTCGTACGTCCAGGGCAGGCCGGTGGCGGCCTCGATGGTCGGGACGATGATGCCCAGCACATTGACCGGCCGGCCGTGCCGCGCCCGCGCCTCGGGAACCCAGGTCTGCTGCAGCCGGCGCAGGGCGATGGCGCTGGCGGTGTTGCAGGCCAGGACGATGACATTGGCGCCGGCCTCGAACAGCCGCTCGCAACCGGCCCGGGTCAGGTCGACGATCTCCTCGCCGCCGCGTCCGCCGTAGGGGGCGTTGGCCTGGTCGGCCAGATAGATGAAGTCCCGCTCGGGGAACCGCCGCGTCAGCTCGCGGTGGACCGTCAGCCCGCCCACGCCGGAGTCGAATACGCCAATCGCCATGGGGCCTGTTAGCGGTGCGGCCCTTTGTCGTCCACGCCGAAGATTACGCCCCGTTCATGTGACAGTCAGCCGCCGGAGGGCCTAGGTAGAGCGCAACGACGTGAACCGACGGAGCCTTGTCCATGCATAGACGCCAACTTCTCATCGCCGGGGGCAGTTTGTTCGCCCTGTCGGCCTGCGCCTCCAACGGCATGGACATGGGCGGCGCCTCCCCCGCCAGCCTCGCGGACGACGCCCGCATCGGCCGCGCCGTGCTGCCGGCGCAGACCCCGCGGGCGGAGCTGCTGCAGCCGTGGAGCGGCCCCTATGAAGGCGTGCCGCCGTGGGATCGGGTCTCGGCGCCCAAACTGCGCGAGGCGATCCTGGAAGGCATCGACCTGCAGCGGGCCGAGATCGAGGCCATCGCCGACAATCCAGCGCCCGCCACCTTCGCCAACACCATGGTCCCCTACCAGATGGCCGGCGAGCCGCTGGACCGGGCCTCCAGCCTGTTCGGGGTGATGACCCAGAACATCGGCTCGGACGACTACCAGGCCGTCGACACCGAGGTGTCGCCGCTGCTGTCCGCCGCAGGCGACGAGATCATCTTCAACGAGAAGCTGTTCGCCCGCATCAAGGCGGTCGCCGACGGCGCCGCCGCGGCCGGCCTGACCGCCGAGCAGACCCGCCTCTCGGAGCGCACCCGCGACGCCTTCGTCCGCAACGGCGCGGCGCTGAACGCCGCCGGCAAGGCCGAGCTGGGCCGGATCAACACCGCCCTGTCGAACGCCTTCACCAGCTTCAGCCAGAAGGTGGTGGCCGACGAGAACACCTTCACCCACATCCCGGACGAGTCCGGCGTGGGCGGCCTTCCGGACTCGAACAAGGCGGCCGCCGCGGCCGCGGCGCGCAGCCGCAACCTGACCGGCTACGCCATCGTCAACACCCGCTCCAGCGTCGACCCGTTCCTGTCGTTCGGCGACGACCGGGATCTGCGCGAGAAGGTCTGGCGCAAATTCGTCAACCGGGGCGACAACGGCGACGGCAACGACACCAACGCCATCATCGCCGAGATCGTGAAGCTGAGGGCCGAGCGCGCCCGCCTGCTGGGCTTCGGCAATCACGCCGAATGGCGGATGCAGGACACCATGGCCAAGACCCCGGCCGCGGCCATGGACCTGATGAACCGGGTCTGGGCCCCGGCCAAGGCGCGGGTGATCGAGGAGGTCGCCGACATGCGCGCGATCGCCGGTCATGACATCGAGCCGTGGGACTATCTCTACTACGCCGAGAAGGTCCGGAAGCAGAAGTACGACCTCGATCAGAACGAGCTGAAGCCGTATTTCGAGCTGAACAACGTCAAGCGCGGCGCCTTCCACATGGCCGAGCGCCTGTATGGCTACCAGTTCACGCCGCTGCCGAAGGGGGCCGTCCCGGTCTTCCATCCGGACGTCGAGGTGTTCGAGGTCACCGACAAGGCCACCGGCCGCCACGTCGGCCTGTTCTACTCCGACGACTTCGCCCGCGCGGGCAAGCGTTCGGGCGCCTGGATGACCACCTACCGGTCCTATTCGACCTATGACGGCGTCAAGAACGTGCTGGCGTCGAACAACAACAACTTCATCAAGGCCGAGGGCGACGAGCCGATCCTGATCTCGCTGGACGACGCCGCGACCCTGTTCCACGAGTTCGGCCACGCCCTGCACTATCTGTCGTACAAGATCACCTATCCGGCCCTGGGCGGCACGCCGCGCGACTACGTCGAATATCCGTCGCAGGTGCACGAGCACTGGGTGCTGAGCCGGCCGATCCTCGACGGCTATATGAAGCATGTGGAGACGGGGCAGCCGATGCCGCAGTCGCTGGTCGACAAGATCGAGGCGGCCAACACCTTCAACCAGGGCTATGAAACGGTCAGCTATCTGTCGTCGGCCCTGGTCGACATGGACCTGCACACCCGGGCGACGCCGCCGACCGACATCGACGCCTTCGAGCGCGAGAGCCTGGCCCGGATCGGCATGCCCAAGGAGATCGTGATGCGGCACCGCCTGCCGCAGTTCAATCACCTGTTCACCTCGGACGCCTATTCGGCCGGCTATTACAGCTACCTGTGGTCCGAGGTCATGGACGCCGACACCTGGGCCTATTTCGAGGAGTCGGGCGACGTCTTCAATCCGGACATCGCGGCCCGCTACAAGGCCATCATCCTGGCCGAGGGCAACACCACCGACCGCGGCGAGGCCTACCGCCGCTTCCGCGGCCGCGACCCGGATGTCACGGCCCTGCTCAAGGTCCGGGGTTTCCCGACCAACTGAGCCAGGGAAAAGAGACAAGAGGCCCGGCGGAGCGATCCGCCGGGCCTTTTCCCTGCGCCTCAGGCCACCAGCGGGACGCGGCTGAGGGCGTAGTCGACCTGGGCGGCGCCCGGCAGCAGGGTGACGGCCTCATCGCGGACGGCCGCCTGGCAGGCGACGCGCCCCCCGATCATCGGCACGTTGCGGCACAGTTTGCGGGCGGCGGCGCGGACCCGCCGGTCGAAGGCGTCGGCCCCGGCGGCGGTGGACAGGTCCAGGTCGCCCCAGGGGATGCGAACCTCCCCGGCGGAGGCCGAACCGGCGGCGGCGAGAGTCAGGACGGCGGCGAGAGAAGCGAGGGTTTTCATGGCGATCTCCTGCGGAGAGCTGCGTCGCTCCTTGGCGGCGACGAGGCGGGAGATACGGCTACGCTGTTGCGGCCTGATGTGGATTTCGCGGCGGAATAGCGACGCCGGGTGAATTCCCGGAAAGCTTATCAGTGATCAGCCGCTGTTGCGCAGGCCCGCCGCGACCCCGTTCAGGCTCAGAAGGATGCCCTCGCGGACACGCGGATCGTCGTCGCCGGCGCGGCGGCGTCGGATCAGCTCGATCTGCACATGATTGAGCGGCTCGACATAGGGCATGCGCAGGCGGATCAGCCGCTCGAGCTCGGGCTGGCCGGCCAACAGGGCGTCCTGGCCGGTGATGGCCAGCACCGCCGCCACCGTCCTGTCCCACTCGGCGAGGATGGCGCCGTGGATGCGATCGGCCAGCGCCTGGTCGGGCGCCAGGGCGGCGTAGCGGCGGGCGATGGTCATGTCGGCCTTGGCCATGACCATCTCCATGTTCTGAACGAGAGTGCGGAAGAAGGGCCAGTCGCGGGCCATGATCCGCAGCTCCTCGAGGTCCGCGCCCTCGACCGCCGAGCCGAAGCCGAACCAGCCGGGCAGCATCACCCGCGACTGGCTCCAGCTGAACACCCACGGAATGGCGCGCAGGTCCTCGATCGCGGTCGAGGCGGTGCGCGAGGCCGGGCGCGAGCCGATCTTCAGGTCGGCGATCTCGGCGATCGGGGTGGCGGCGCGGAAATAGTCGACGAAGCCGTCGGTCTCGTAGACCAGCGCCCGATAGGCGGCCATCGAGGCCCGCGACAGGGCCCGCGCCGTGTCGCCGTGGCGCTCGCTGAAGGTCTGGTCCGCCGGCGGCCTAAGCGAGGCCAGCAGGACGCCGCAGGTCAGGGCGTCGAGGTTGCGGTGGGCCACGTCGGGCTCGCCGTATTTGTTGGCGATGACCTCTCCCTGTTCGGTGACCCGGATGCGGCCGGCCACCGTGCCCTGGGGCTGGGCCACCACGGCGGCGAAGCTGGAGCCCCCGCCGCGCCCGACCGCCCCGCCGCGGCCGTGGAACAGCTGCAACCTCAGCCCCGCCGCGTCGGTGACTTCCAGCAGGGCCCGCGAGGCCTCGTGCAGCTCCCAGGTCGAGGTCAGGTAGGAGCCGTCCTTGTTCGAGTCGGAATAGCCGATCATCACCTCCTGCACCCCGCGGGCGCGGGCCACGGCGAGGGCGGAGGGCTCGCGCAGCAGCCGTTCCAGCGTCGGCCGCGAGGCGCGCAGGTCGTCGATGGTCTCGAACAGGGGCGCGGCCTGGATCGGGCAGGCGGCCGGGTCCTCCGGGCGATAGAGGCCGACCTCGCGCAGCAGCAGATAGACCTCGAGCAGGTCGGAGGCGGCGTCGGTCTTGGAGACCACATGGGTGCGGATCGCCTGCGGCCCGAACAGACGCAGGGCCTCGGCCGCCGCCTGCAGGATGCCGCGCTCCTTCAGGGTCTCGTCGGCGTAGGTCGCATAGGGGCTGAACAGCAGTCGGCCGGAGGTCAGTTCCTCCGCCAGCAGCGACAGCCGGGCCTCTTCATCCAGCGCGAGATAGTCGGCGCAGACGCCGGCGACCCGGAGCAGGTCGGCGACCACCCGCTCATGCACATCGGCGTTCTGGCGCAGGTCCAGGGTGGCCATGTGAAAGCCGAACACGTCCACGGCCGCGACCAGCCGCGACAGCCGGTCGTCGGCGAAGACGGTTCCATGGTGGGCGATCAGGCTGTCGCGCAGCACCGCCAGGTCGGCCCGAAAGGCGTCCGGCCCGGCGTAGGGTTCGGCCGCGAACGACGCCGTCCGGGGCGCCGGTTGCCCGGTCAGCACCGGATGGGTGGCGGCGAGGCGGGCGTAGATCTCGCTGAGCGCCCGGCGATAGGGCTCGTCGGCGCGATGCGGCGAGCGGTCGCCCGACGCCTCGGCCAGGGCGGCCAGTTCGGGCGAGACGGCGCTCATCGAGCCGGACAGGCTGAGTTCCGAGCCGAGGGCGTTGACCTCGTCCAGATAGTGGCGGAGCGCCGCCCGGGCCTGGGTGCGGAAGGCGGCGGACAGGACCGCGCCGTCGACATTGGGATTGCCGTCACGGTCGCCGCCGACCCAGCTGCCGATGCGAATGAAGGGCGCCAGCTCCGGCGCGTCCAGCCGCCTGCGCCAGTCGGCCAGCTGGTCCGGCGCCACGTGCAGGAAGACCCGCTCGAGGAAAGAGACGACGGTGTCGATCTCGTCCTGCACCACCAGCCCCGCCTGGCGCACCAGCCGGGTCGCCCATAGGATGACGGTCTGGCGGCGCAGGCCGGTCATCAGCACCTCGGGCGTGCAGTCGAGGTCGTTCTGGTCGCAGGCGTCGAGCAGGTCGGACACCGCGGCGATGCGGTCGATGACGCTCTTGCGTCGCACCTCGGACGGGTGGGCGGTGAGGACCGGCGAGATCAGCGCCCCGGCCAGCAGGTCGCGCGCGGCGGTCGCCGGGACCCCGGCCTCGGCCAGCCGCTGCAGGGCCCCCTCGGGCGTATCGGCGCGGGCGCCGGCCGCGGCCTGTTCCCGGGCCCGACGCTTGCCGGCCCGATCCTCGGCGACATTGGCGAGCAGGGAGAAGACCGCGAAGCCGTGGGCGAGGCCGACCGCCTGATCCAGCGACAGCTCGCCCAGCAGCTGCTCCAGCCGGGCGGCGTCGGCGGCCCCCTCGTCGCGGTGCCAGGCGACCGAGGCCTGACGCACGGCCTCGATGCGGTCGTAGAGATCCTGCCCGCCCTCGTCGCGGATCACCTCGCCGAGCAGGCCGCCCAGCAGGCGAACCTCGTCACGCAGTCGGTCGTCGGCGGCAGGGCTCATGTCGGGTCTCGCAGCGGGGAGGCCGGGAGCGTCACGGTATCAGGGGCGTGGAAAGGGGCCATCGCGAACGGTAACGCTGAAACGCGATGCCGGTGTCATCGCCCGAGTCGACAAACCGCCGCTTTTCCCCCATAAGCCGCCGCTTCCGACGCAAGTGAACCTCGCGTCTCCACCTGCACGACCCCGGTTTCGACCGGACGAGGCAGGCGAGAACCCTCCGCCGACGTGATCGTCGCCGGAGGCCATTTCGCTATGGAGACCGGGTCGCCCGTCGCAACGAGGTTGTGAATGTTCGAGGCTCTGAACGAGCGGCTGACAGGCGTCTTCGACCGGATCACCGGGCGCGGCGCCCTGTCCGAAAAGGACGTGGCCGAGGCGATGCGCGAAGTGCGCGTGGCCCTGCTCGAGGCCGACGTCGCCCTGCCCGTCGTCAAGGACTTCATCGCCTTCGCCACCGAGCGCGCCACCGGCGAGGACGTCATCCGTTCGGTCAAGCCGGCCGATCAGGTGGTCAAGATCGTCTATGACGGCCTGGTCGAGATGCTGGGCGGCGAGGAGCCGGTCCCGATCAACCTGAACGCCACGCCGCCCGCCGTCATCCTGATGGCCGGCCTGCAGGGTTCGGGCAAGACCACGACGTCGGCCAAGCTGGCGCTGCGGCTGACCAGGTTCGACCGCAAGAAGGTCATGATGGCCTCGCTGGACACCCGCCGTCCGGCGGCGATGGAGCAGCTGCAGACCCTCGGCAAGCAGATCGAGGTCGCGGTCCTGCCGATCGTGGCGGGCGAGAGCCCGGTCCAGATCACCAAGCGGGCCCTCCAGTCCGCTAAGCTTCAGGGCTTCGACGTCCTGATCCTCGACACCGCCGGCCGCATCACCCTCGACGAGGCGCTGATGGCCGAGGTGGCCGAGGTCGCCGCCGTGTCGAAGCCGGTCGAGACCCTGCTGGTCGCCGACAGCCTGACCGGTCAGGACGCGGTGCGCACGGCCAAGGCCTTCCACGAGCGTCTGCCGCTGACCGGCCTGGTCCTGACCCGCGCCGACGGCGACGGGCGCGGCGGGGCCATGCTGTCGATGCGCGCCGTCACCGGCCTGCCGATCAAATATCTCGGCGCCGGCGAGAAGGTCGATGCGCTGGAGGTGTTCGACGCCCGCCGCGTCGCCGGCCGCATCCTCGGACAGGGGGACATCGTCGCCCTCGTCGAAAAGGCCTCGCAGGAACTCGACCAGTCCAAGGCCGAGGCCATGGCCCGCAAGCTGGCCAAGGGCCAGTTCGACCTCAACGACCTCGCCGCCCAGCTGCAGCAGATGAAGCGGATGGGCGGACTGCAGGGCATCATGGGCATGCTGCCCGGCGTGGCCAAGATGAAGGCCCAGATGGCCGACGCCAACATCGACGACCGCATGATCGCGCGCCAGGAAGCCATCATCAGCTCGATGACCAAGGTCGAGCGCAAGAAGCCCGACCTGCTCAACGCCAGCCGCAAGAAGCGTATCGCCAAGGGCGCCGGCGTCGAGGTCCAGGACATCAACCGCCTGCTGAAACAGCACCGCCAGATGGCCGACATGGTCAAGTCCATGTCCAAGGGCGGCGGCAAGGGCCTGAAGCAGATGGCCGCCATGATGGGCATGCCCGGCATGGGCGGCGGCGGCGACATGGCCCGCCTCAAGGCGCTGGGCGGCGGCAGGATGCCGGAGCCCTCGGCCGACGAAATGAAAGCCATCCAGGACCGGCTCGCCGGCCTGGGCGGCGGACAACTGCCGGGAGGCCTTCCGGGCCTGCCGGGCTTTCCTCCCAAGAAATGATCCGACTTAAAGAAAGAGACTGAAAATGCTGAAGATTCGTCTGGCCCGCGGCGGCACCAAGAAGCGCCCGTACTACTACATCGTCGTCGCCGACTCCCACTCGCCGCGCGACGGCAAATTCATTGAGCGCGTCGGCACCTACAACCCGATGCTGCCGCGCGACGGCGAGCAGAAGCGCGTCACCCTGAAGGCCGACCGGATCTCGGAATGGCTCGGCAAGGGCGCCCAGCCGACCGACCGCGTCGCCCGCTTCCTGAGCCAGGACGAGGCCCTGGCCGACAAGGTCAAGTGGACGCAGGGCA
>NZ_JAVHLH010000260.1 GCF_031082345.1 Brevundimonas sp.
GGTGACCCGGATCGAGGAATGGGTGCGCGACCCCTACGCCACCTACGCCCGCTTCATCCTCGGGCTGGAAGCCTTGGCCCGGCCCGACGAGCGGGTCGACGCCCGGCTGCGCGGCACCGCCATCCACGCGGCGCTGGAGCAGTTCGCCGAGGCGTGGCCGACACTGGACCGCGCCGCGGCGGCCGAGACCTTCGTCGGCCTGTACCTCGGCCGGTTGCGCGACGGAGGCATGCCGGACGCCGCCCTGGCGCGCGAGGTCGTGCTGGCCCGCAACGTCGGCGCCTGGGCCGTCGGCTTCGAGACCGGACGGCGGGCCGACGGCGCGACCGTCCTGATCGAGCAGCGCGGCGTCATGGAGATCGAGGCTCCGCGCGAGCCGTTCCGGCTCAGCGCCCGGGCCGACCGGCTGGAGCTGCACGACGGCCGCCTGACGGTGATGGACTTCAAGACCGGCGCCGCGCCGAGCTGGAAACAGGTCCGCGCCGGCTTCTCGCCGCAGCTGTCCCTGACCGCCGCCATCGCCCGCGCCGGCGGCTTCCCCGGGCTGGGTACGCCGGAACCCGGGCGGCTGCTTTATGTCACGGTCACGGGACGACGCCCGCCCGCCACCGAGGTCGATCGCAGCGGCGACGCCCAGAGCCGCGACCCCCAGCCCGTCGACGTCACCGTCGACGAGGCGCTGGAAGGCTTGAACCGGTTGATCGCGACCTATGAGCGGGCCGACCAGCCCTATGTCTCGCGCACGGCCCCGCAGTTCGCCCAACGCGCCTTCTCCGACTACGACCATCTGGCCCGGGTGCGCGAATGGTCGGTGGCCGAAGACGCGGAGGGCGGCGAATGAAGACGCCCCAGGCCCGCGCCGCCGATCCCGCCATCAACGCCTTCGTCATGGCCAACGCCGGTTCGGGCAAGACCACCACCCTAGTCGACCGGGTCGCGCGCTTGCTGCTGGACGGCTCGAGGCCGGACGCCGTCCTGTGCCTGACCTTCACCAAGGCGGCGGCGGCCGAGATGCAGCGCCGCCTGTATCAGCGCCTCGGCGCCTGGGCTGTGGCCACCAACGACGACCTGCGTCAGGACCTCGGCAAGCTGGAGGCCCGGGCGCCCGACTCCTATGACCGCGCGGGCCTTTCACGCGCGCGGGCCCTGTTCGCCCGCGCGCTCGAGACCCCGGGCGGGCTGAAGATCCAGACCATCCACGCCTTCTGCGAACAGCTGCTGCGGCGCTTCCCGATCGAGGCCGGGGTGTCGCCGGGCTTCCGCGTCATCGACGACGCGGAGGCCGCGGCCGTCTCCGCCATCGCCCGCGAGGCCCTGGCCCGCGCCTCCCTGAGCGAGGCCTACCCCGCCCTGTCGGACGCCTATGCGGCCATGAGCGAGAGCCTCCACCACGAGGCCTTCGAGGGCATGTTCAGCGTGTTCGAGGCGAAGCGCGCCGCGCTAGGCGCCTATGTGGAGCACGCCCAAAGCGAGGGCGGCCTCGCCGATTTCGTGGCCCGCTCGGTCGGCTTCGACAGCGCGGCCGAGGCCGACGCCATGGCCATAGAGGCCGGGGCCGCCGACCCGGCCGTCATCGACACCGGCCGCTGGCTCTGGGCCGCCGAAGCCCTCGACCGCGCCAGGGCCGCTGGCGACAAGGACAAGGCGCTGGAAATCCGCGCCTTCGTCGAAGCCGTCCGGGCCGGGAATGGCCGCTTCCCGGACCTCGCGTCCATCCTTCTCACCCAGAAGGGCGGGGCCGCCGCCTGGTGCGCGCGAAGCGCCGCCGCCAAGGCCGAACCCGGTCTCTGCGACTGGCTGGGCGAACAACAGGCCCGGGTTGTGGCGGTCTCCGAGCGGATCCGGGCCGCCCAGGTCGCGGCCGAAACCACCCACGCCCTGACCCTGGCCGGGGCCTACGCCCAGGCCTATGCGGCGGCCAAGACCGCGACCGGCGCGCTCGACTTCGCCGATCTGATCGTGCGCGCCCGCGCCCTGCTGACGGACGGGCCTGGCGCGGCCTGGGTGTTGTACAAGCTGGACGGCGGGGTCGATCACCTGCTGATCGACGAGGCCCAGGATACGTCGCCGGAACAGTGGGCCATCGCCCGCGCCCTGACCGAGGAATTCTTCGCCGGCGCCGGCGCGCGCGAGGATGGACGCGAACGGACCATCTTCGTGGTCGGCGACGAGAAGCAGTCGATCTTCTCCTTCCAGGGCGCGGCCCCCGAACGTCTGCTGGCCGAGAGCCAGACCTATCGGCGCCTGGCCGAGGCGGCGGGCCGATCCTTCGAGACGGTTGAACTGCTGCAGTCCTGGCGCTCGACACCCGAGGTGCTGGCCTTCGTGGACCAGGTTTTCGCCGTGGCCGATCACGCCCGCGCCCTCAGCCCGGGACGAGGCCTGATCGGCGACCGGAGCGACGTGGTGGTACGCCATGCCGCCGGGCGCGCCGACGGGCCCGGGACCGTGGATTTCTGGCCCGAGGAGAAGGACGACCCCGCCGAGGAACGCCGCGCATGGGACGATCCGCTGGACGCCGCGCTGCTGCGCAATGCCCGCCGCTGCGTGGCGGAGCGCATCGTCGCCGAGGTCAAGGACATCGTCGGGAAAGGCGAGGGCGTACACGCCAAGAGCGCCGCCGATCGCGCCGCCTGGCGGCCGGCCGACTGGGGCGATGTGCTGATTCTCGTCAAGAAGCGCGGCCCGATGTTCGAGGAAATCCTGCGCGCCCTGAAGCGCTCGGGCGTGCCCGTCGCCGGCGCCGATCGGTTGAAACTGGCCGAGCATCCGGTGTTCGAAGACCTGCTGGCCCTCGGCCGCGCCGCCCTTTATCCCGAGGACGACCTGACGCTGGCCGGCCTGCTGCGCGGTCCGCTGTGCGACGTCGACGAGCAAGGTCTGTTTGATCTGGCCCAGGGCCGGCGCGGGACCCTGTGGCGGACGCTCAAGGCCCGGGCGGACGAGCGGCCGGAATGGACGGCGGCGCGTATCCTTGTGCGCTGGTTCCGCGCCGAGATGCAGGTCCGGACGCCGTTCGATCTCTATGCCCGGCTGCTGAGCCGGCGTGATGCGCGCGGCCTGACCGTGCGGCAGCGCTTCATGACCCGGTTGGGGGGCGAGGCCGCCGACGCCCTCGACGCCTTCCTCGATCAGGCCCGGGCGGCCGAAGGACGCGGCGTCACCGATCTGGAGCGCTTCTCCGCCGGCCTTGCGGCCATCGACCAGACCGTCAAACGCGAGATGGACGAGCCGCGCGGGGAGGTGCGGGTGATGACCGCCCACTCTTCCAAAGGACTGGAAGCGCCGATCGTCATCCTGCCTGACACCATCTTCGCCGAGCCCAAGGGCGACCCCCTGCTGGAAACCGCCGACGGCGGCTTCCTGTGGTGCGGCGCCTCCGACCGCGATTGCGACGTCTCCGCCGCGGCCCGCGAGGCGCGCAAGGCCCGCAACGAGGAAGAGTCCCTGCGCCTGCTCTATGTCGGTCTGACCCGGGCGCGCGACCGGCTGATCATCGGCGGGCGCATCGCCTCGAACCGCAAGATCGAGAATACCCGTGCGTGGTGGGGGCCCGTGTACGACGCCATCGGGGGCATGGAGGGCGTCCGTGAGGTCGCGACCGCCTCCGGACCCGCCCGCCGTTTCGGGGCCGATCCGGTGCGGATGGCCCGGCCGACCGGCGAGGCCGCCCTCCTTCCGACGCTTCCCGCCTGGCTGACCTCCGATCCCGCACGGGAGGATGCCGGGCGGCAGGTGTCGCCGTCGCGGCTAGGGACCGCCGACCTGTCATCCGCCCCCTCGCCGCTGGCCGTCGTCGCCGGGCCGGGCGCGCCGCTGGGCCGGTTCCGGCGCGGCCAAATACCGTCTTTCCGTCGATGACGACATGTCTTTCTACAATACTATTTTTTCAGCCGAAACGTTCGATACATC
>NZ_JAVHLH010000261.1 GCF_031082345.1 Brevundimonas sp.
CCCCCCTCCACCGCTACGCGGTTCCCCTCCCCCTGCGGGGGAGGAATGCGACTCCGTCCGGTTGCGCATCTGCAGGGCGATCATCACGCCCTTGCCCGGTCGCATCAGCCCCAGCGACAGGCCCAGCACCAGCGGCAGGGCCACGACCAGCATGGCCCAGATCGGCGGATCGTAGACGAGCTGGACGTAGAGGGCGCCGAACACCACCGGCGCGCCGGCGATCTGCATCACGAAGACGGCGGCGCCGTCGCCGGTGTTGAGCCGGGTGAAGTCGAAACCGCAGACGGCGCAGCGGTCGACCACCTTGAGAAAGCCGGCGTAGAGCGGGCCCTTGCCGCAGTTGGGACAACGGCAAAGCAGACCGGCGCGGATCGGGTTGATCCGCGCCGGAGCCGCATTCTGTTTGTCAGTGGTCATTCGTCACCCCGGCGAAGGCCGGGGTCACCCGAAGGTGACGTAGACGAAGGCGAACAGGAACAGCCAGACCACGTCCACGAAATGCCAGTACCAGGCCGCCGCCTCGAAGCCGAAATGCTTCTCGGGGCTCATCTGGCCGGCCATCAGGCGCAGCAGGCAGACAGCCAGGAAGATCGTCCCGATCAGGACGTGGAAGCCATGGAAGCCCGTCGCCATGAAGAAGATCGAACCGTACAGGCCCGAGTTCAGCGCCTCTTCGTTGAAGAACAGGTTCTCATGCAGGATGTGATTGTACTCATAGGCCTGGATCGCGGTGAACAGCACGCCGAGGGCGACGGTGATGGCCAGGCCGATCTTGGCGGCCTTGCGGTCGCCGACCTGCAGGGCGTGGTGGGCCCAGGTCACGGTCGTGCCCGACAGCAGCAGGATGATGGTGTTCAGCAGCGGCAGTTGCCAGGCGTCCAGCACCTCGACGCCCTTGGGCGGCCAGGTCGACCAGGCGGCGGCCGTCTCGGCCCAGTTGCCGATTTCCGGAATGTGGGCGCGAGCCTCGTTGAAGACCGCCATCTCGAAGAACATCCAGAAGAAGGCGGCGAAGAACATGATCTCCGAGGCGATGAACAGGATCATGCCGTAGCGCAGGCCGATCGAGACGACCGGGGTGTGATCGCCCTGGCGGCTTTCCTTGATCACGTCGGCCCACCAGCCGAACATCGACACCAGCACGCCCGCCAGACCGGCGAAGAACAGCGGCTTGCTGCCGTCGGACAGCAGGGCCGAGGCCAGCGGACCGGAGTCGGCCGGGACCAGCCCCTTCATCCACACCACGGCGCCGACCATCATGACCACGACGGCGATCGACGCCACCAGCGGCCAGGGGCTGGGATTCACCAGGTGATAGTCGTGATGCGGAACGGCGTGGGAGTCGGCCATCTGGGTCTCTTGCAACGGTCGAGAGTCGTGTGAAGGAGGCTATAGCGTCCGCTATGCGGCCGCGCCAGTAGCTGGAGCGGGGTTTGCGGCGTCTTGAGCGCCCTTGGTCGGATAGAAGGTGTAGCTGAGGGTGATCTCGCGCACGCCCCGGCTCTCGCGGTCGGTGGCGATCTCGGGCGCGACGAAATACTGGACGGGGAATTTCATGGTCTGGCCGGGGGCGATGACCTGGCCCTCGAAACAGAAGCACTGCAGCTTCTGGAAGTAGGGCCCGGCGCGCTCCGGCACGACATTGTAGGCCGCCGTAGCGTGAATCGGCCGGTCCGAGGTGTTGGTCACGTTGAAGAAGGCGATGCCGGTCTCGCCGATCCGCACCCGCTGGCTGACCTGTTCGGCGCGGAAGGTCATGGGCAGGCCGCGCACATTGGTGTCGAAGCGAATCAGCACCGTCTCGTCCAGCACCTTGTCCGGCGCGACCTCGGCCCGCTTCACCGTGCCGTCGAAACCGGTGACCTGGCAGAAAAGCTGGTACAGCGGCACGGCTGCGAAGGCCGCTCCGGTCATGAGCATGACGGTGAAGACGCAGGCGATGGCGATCAGGTTCTTGCGGTTCACGGCGCCCGCCTCACTCGCCGTAGCCGGCCGGCGCCGCGGCGGCGGCGGCCTGCCGCTCGTCCATATTGGCCTTCATGCGCAGCAGGGTGGTGGCGAACACCAGCACGATGAAGGCCACCAGCGCGCCAGCGATGGCGAGATTGCGCCGCTTGCGCGACGAGAGCTGCTCAGGGGTCAGGCGCATGGCGGTCACAGACTCATCGTTGGCGTCACGCTCTCGACCAGCAGGGCCGCGAACAGGGCCATCAGATACAGGATCGAGAAGGCGAACAGGTTCCGGGCCGGTTTGGCCTCCGCGCGGACATCATACAATGCGGCCTCTCGCCCCACGGCCTCGGCCTTGTCGGGCTGATCGCCGGCGCGCGAGCGCCACAGGCGGACGGCCAGGAACAGGAAGCCCAGTCCGCCCGTGACCGAGACCGCCAGATACACCAACCCGCCCAGGCCGGTCAGTCCGGGCGCCACGGCCACCGGCACGAAGACCAGGCTGTAGAGCAGAATCTGCAGCCGGGTGCTCTTCGCTCCGCGCGCCACCGGCATCATCGGAATGCCCGCCCGGGCGTAGTCGCCCGCCGAATACAGCGCCAGCGCCCAGCTGTGCGGCGGGGTCCACAGGAAGATGATCAGGAACAGCAGCCAGGCCTGCCACGGGGCCGAGCCGGTGGCGGCGGCCCAGCCTATGACCGGCGGAAACGCCCCCGCGGCCCCGCCGATGACGATGTTCTGGGGCGTCCGGCGCTTCAGCAGCAGGGTGTAGAAGCCGGCGTAGTAGAGGATGGTCATGGCCAGCAGGCCGCCGGCCAGCCAGTTGGTCGCCATGCCCAGCAGCATGACCGAGAAGATCGACAGGATGACGCCGAAGGTCATGGCGTCGTTCTTCGAGACCCGGCCGGCCGCCACGGGCCGTCCGCGGGTGCGGCGCATCAGGGCGTCGGTTTCGCCCTCCAGCGCCATGTTCAGCGCCCCCGCGGCGCCGGCGCCGACGGCGATGCACAGGACGGCGATGGCCGCCGACAGCCCGCCGATGTCGCCGCGCGCGACCACCAGCCCGGTGACCGCCGTGAAGATCACCAGCGACATCACGCGCGGCTTCAGCAGCTGGAAGAAGTCTTCCGGCTGGGCCGTGGAGATCGTCGGGGCGGCGGCGGGTCGGGTCATGGGCTTTCTGACGCGCTGAGGGCGCGCGAGGCGCGATAGCGCAAAAAATGCCTGAGGGCCGCCCCCTCGGAAGAAGGAGCGGCCCCCGGCGCGTCTGGTCCGGCTGGACCGGTCCTAGTGATCGTCGCTCTTGACCACCGGCAGCTCGTTGAACTGGTGGTGCGGAGGCGGCGAGGACAGGGTCCACTCCAGGGTCGTGGCGCCTTCGCCCCACGGATTGTCGACCGCCGGGCGACGCCGGATGGCGGCCTCGACCAGCATGATCAGGAAGACCAGCACGCCGACGACGGTGATGACGTAGCCGATCGACGACACCTGGTTCCACAGGGCGTAGCCGTCGGCGTAGTCGACATAGCGCCGCGGCATGCCCTGAAGGCCGAGGAAATGCTGCGGGAAGAACACCAGGTTCACGCCGACGAACATGATCCAGAAATGGGTCGCGCCGAGGAACTCGTTGTACTTCACGCCGAACATCTTCTCGAACCAGTAGTAGAAGCCCGCGAAGATGGCGAAGACGGCGCCCAGCGACAGCACATAGTGGAAGTGGGCCACGACATAGTAGGTGTCGTGCAGGGTGTAATCGATGCCGGCGTTGGCCAGCACCACGCCCGTGACGCCGCCGACGGTGAACAGGAAGATGAAGCCGATCGCCCACAGCATGGGCGTCTTGAAGCTGATCGAACCGCCCCACATGGTGGCGATCCAGCTGAAGATCTTCACGCCCGTCGGCACCGCGATGATCATCGTCGCGGCCACGAAATAGG
>NZ_JAVHLH010000262.1 GCF_031082345.1 Brevundimonas sp.
GGGGAGACTTGGAAACGGGCGATTGTCCCCCTTCCGGGGGGACCGGAGCCTGCGGAGCAGGGTTCGAGGGGGGCGCCTCGGCGGAGGCGTTCCCCGCCCCCTCGACCTCGAACTCGACCAGCGGCGAACCGACGGCCAGCTGCTGGCCCGGTTCGCCGTGGGCGGCCAGCACCTTGCCGGCGACCGGCGAGGTCAGCTCGACCGTGGCCTTGTCGGTCATGATGTCGGCGATGATCTGGTCCTCGGCGACCATGTCGCCGACCTTGACGTGCCAGCCGACCAGTTCGGCCTCGGCCGTGCCTTCGCCGACGTCGGGCAGTTTGAAGACGTAGCGGCCCATCTCAGCGCCCTCCGGTCATGACGGCCTTCAGGGCCGTGGCGACCCGCTCGGGTCCCGGGAAATATTCCCACTCGAAGGCGTGGGGATAGGGGGTGTCCCAGCCGGTCACCCGCGCGATCGGCGCCTCGAGGTGGTAGAAGCAGCGCTCCTGCACCAGGGCGCTGAGCTCGGCGCCGAAGCCGGACGTTTTCGGGGCCTCGTGGACGATGACGCAGCGGCCGGTCTTCTTCACCGAGGCCTCGATGGTCTCGATGTCCAGCGGCACGAGGGTGCGCAGGTCGATGACCTCGGCGTCGACCCCGGCGTGTTCGGCTCCGGCCAGCGAGACCCAGACCATGGTGCCGTAGCAGAGGATGGTGACGTCGGCGCCTTCCTTCATGATCCGCGCCTTGCCGATCGGCTCGACGTATTTGCCGGTCGGGACCTGGGCCAGCGCCTGGGCCTTCCACGGAGAAACCGGCTTCTGGTGCCAGCCGTCGAAGGGGCCGTTGTAGAGGCGTTTGGGCTCGAAGAAGATGACCGGATCGTCGTCCTCGATGGCCGCGGTCAGCAGGCCCTTGGCGTCATAGGGGTTGGACGGGATGACGACCTTGAGGCCGGCGATGTGGGTGAACAGGCTTTCGGGGCTCTGCGAGTGAGTCTGGCCGCCGAAGATGCCGCCGCCGTAGGGGCTGCGCACCACGATGGGCGAGGTGAACTGGCCGGCCGAACGGTAGCGCAGCTTGGCCGCCTCGGAGACGATCTGGTCGTAGGCCGGATAGATGTAGTCGGCGAACTGGATCTCGACGACCGGGCGCAGGCCATAGGCGCCCATGCCGATGGCGGCGGCGACAATGCCGCATTCGCTGATCGGGGCGTCGAAGCTGCGGGTCAGGCCGTGCTTCTGCTGCAGCTGGTCGGTGACGCGGAAGACGCCGCCGAAATAGCCGGCGTCCTCGCCGAAGCTGAGGACATTGGGGTCCTCGGCCATCTTGACGTGCAGGGCCGAGTTCAGCGCCTGGATCATGTTCATCGGGGCGACGCCGTTGGACGGCGCCTCCGACTTCGGGGCGTGGTTCTGGTCGACCATGTCGGGCTCGACGCCGTCGGTGCGGTCAGATTCGGTGAAGGTGGTTTGCTCGCTCATGGTCAGACCCCCACCTCGCGGCGCTGTTCGACGAGGCGCCAGTCCTCGGTCGCGTAGACCTCCTCGAACATGGTCTTCACCGAGGGGCGCGACTGGCCGAGCGTGCCGATGGCCTCGGACTCCTTGCCGGCGGCGCGGACCTGTTCGACGGCGTCCTTCTCGGCGGCTTCCTGCTGTTCGTCGGACCATTCGCCGAGGGCGATCAGATGCTGTTTCAGGCGGGCGACCGGGTCGCCCAGCGGCCATTTCTCGTGCTCGTCGCCGGGGCGGTAGCGGCTGGGATCGTCCGAGGTCGAGTGCGGGGCGCCGCGGTAGGTGAACAGCTCGATGACCGTGGCGCCCTGGTTGGTGCGGGCCCGCTCCTCGGCCCACTGGGTCGCGGCCCAGACGGCGAGGAAGTCATTGCCGTCGACGCGCAGGGCCGGGAGGCCGTAGCCGATGGCCTTGGAGGCGAAGGTGGTCTCCAGCCCGCCGGCGATGCCCTGGAAGGAGCTGATGGCCCACTGGTTGTTGACGATGTTGAGGATCACCGGCGCGCGGTAGACGGCGGCGAAGGTCAGGGCGTTGTGGAAGTCGCCCTCGGCGGTGGCGCCGTCGCCGATCCAGGTGATGGCGATCTTGTCGTCGCCCTTGTAGGCGCTGGCCATGGCCCAGCCGACGGCCTGCGGAACTTGCGTGCCGAGGTTCCCCGAGATGGTGAAGAAGCCGTAGTCCTTCGCCGAATACATGATCGGCAGCTGACGGCCTTTGATCGGGTCCGAGGCGTTGGAGTAGATCTGGTTCATCATGGTCGCGAGCGGATAGCCGCGCGCGATCAGCAGGCCGTGCTGGCGATAGGTCGGGAAGCCCATGTCCTCGCGGGACAGGATCATGCCCTGGGCCACGGCGATGGCCTCCTCGCCGGTGCATTTCATATAGAAGCTGGTCTTGCCCTGGCGGTGGGCGCGATGCATCCGGTCGTCGAAGGCGCGGGTCAGGATCATCGCCTTGAGGCCCTTGCGCAGGGTCTCGGCGTCGAGCTTCGGATTCCACGGACCCACGGCCTTGCCGCCGTCGTCGAGCACGCGGATCAGCCGGAAGGCGTGGTCGCGCATGTCGAAGGGCGTGGTCGAGACCTCCGGCCGTTCGACGGCGCCGGGCGCGTCGAGCTTGAGATGGCTGAAGTCCGGCGTATCGCCCGGGCGGCCCGAGGGCTCGGGCACGCGCAGCGACAAGGGCTGGGTGTTAGGCTTTTTCATTCCGTCCTGCCGTCCGGTTGATCCGACCGCGTTTCCTCGGCGCCCTGTAGCATGGTCCGCAAGCCAAGGCTCGCTCGATTTTGACCTTGCATATGCCGGTTCACGGGTATTTTATTGCGCCATAACAAGAACCGGAGAAACGCCTTGGCCGACGATCTGGATCCCGTTGACGCCCGCATTCTGGACATCCTGCAACAGGACGCCGGACTGTCCGTGGCCGAGGTGGCCGACCGGGTGGGTCTGTCGGCGTCGCCGTGCTGGCGCCGGATCAAGAGACTGGAGGATACGGGCTTCATCCGCAAGCGGGTGACCCTGCTCGACGCCACCAAGCTGGGCCTCGACTTCGAGGTCTACGCCATCGTCAAGCTGAGCCTTCCCTCGACCGAGAACCTCGACCGGTTCGAGGCCGCCGTCGCCGAATGGCCCGAGGTGGTGCAGTGCGCCACCATCACCGGCCGCGAGGACTATGTGCTGCGCATCATCACCTCGGACATGCACGCCTTTGACCGCTTCCTGCGGCTGAAGCTGCTCAGCCTCGGCATCGTCTCGGACTGCGAAAGCCACATCGTCACCCGCGGAGTGAAGAATGTGACGTCGCTGCCGCTCGGGATCGTCACGCCGCACGTCAGCTGAGGCGCATTACCAATCCTTGAGTTGGCCGCTCCGGCGGACCGGACGATAGTTGCGGCGAAGCTTGGGGGATCATCATGCGTCTTGCCGCAACCATCGTCTTCGCGGGCCTGCTGGCCGCCTCGCCGGGTCTGGCCCAGGAGGCCGCGGAGACGGACGTCGTCGCCTTCCAGCGGCTGCGGGCCGAGGGCGTGGCGGCGGCCAACGCCGACGATCTGACCACGGCGTCCGCGCGGCTGGCCGAGGCCGACGAACGCATCCCCAACCATCCCGGCCTGATGCTGATGCGGGCGCGGCTGGCCGTCGGCGCCGGGCAGCCGGACGCCGCTTTGGTGCAGGTGCGGCGCTACGCCGACGCCGGTCTGGTGGTGAATCTGGCCGGCGACCGGGCGCTGTCGGCCCTGTCCGGCGAGCCGGGGTTCGACGCCCTGACCGCCGCGATCGAGGCCAATCGCGCGCCGGTCGGCGCTGATCGCCTGACGCCGCTGGCGGCCGTTCCCGGCGACGGGCTGGTCGAGAGCGTGGCGCGGGACGAGGCGCGCGGGCGCTGGC
>NZ_JAVHLH010000263.1 GCF_031082345.1 Brevundimonas sp.
GTCATGTTGTACTGCTTGGCGATTGCATAAAGGGTCTCTCCCGGCCGTACCTCGTGTACAGCGGTGCCCTTGGCGGGTTCCGGGGCCGCCGGAGCCGACGCGGGTCCGCGGGCGATGAGGGTCTCGAGCTGGGCCTTCACCTCGCGGGCCTTGATGATGCGGTCGTGCAGCAGGTCGGTCTCTTGACCCGAGGCGCGCAGGGAGGCCAGGGCGGCCTCGGCCCGGCCGGCGGCGGCGTTGAGATCGGTGACGGCGGAGGCGAAGGCCTGCTGGCCCTCGCGCAGGGCCGTCAGCTTGCGTTCCAGCCGCACGCCGTAGCCGAGCGCGGCCACCAGCAGCAGCATCAGCACGCCGTCCAGGATCATGCCGGTCATGAGCGTCTTCCCTTCGCGAGGCTTGTGGCGGTCTCGACGTCGATGGGCGCCTCGACGCGCACCGCGATATGCTGGCCCTTGCGGCCCATGCGGCCGGTGGTCAGCGGGATCGACCCGGCGCGGATCGAGATGTCGGAGTCGGGCGTGGCGTTGAGCATCAGGGTGTCGCCGACCTTGAAGGCCAGCACCTGGGACAGCGGCAGCTGCTGCTCGTCCAGCACGGCGCGGACCTCGGTGCCGGTGGTCCAGAGCTCGGTGGCGAGGTGGCCTTCCCAGATGTTGTCGCGGCCGAATTTCTCACCCATGAACTGCTGCAGCAGCATCTTCCGGATCGGTTCGAGGGTGGCGTAGGGCAGCAGCAGCTCGATGCGACCGCCGCGGTCCTCCATGTCGATGCGCAGCTTGACCAGGATGGCGGCGTTGGCCGGCCGGGCGATGGCGGCGAAGCGCGGATTGGTCTCCAGCCGGTCGAGGTTGAAATGCACCGGCGTCAGCGGCTCGAAGGCGGCGCGGGCGTCGGCGAGGACGACCTCGACCATGCGCTGGACCAGCACCCGCTCGATGGTGGTGTAGGGCCGGCCCTCGATGCGCAGGGCCGCGGTGCCGCGGCGGCCGCCCAGCAGGACGTCGACGATCGAATAGATCAGGTTGGAGTCGACCGTCAGCAGGCCGTAGTTGTCCAGCTCCTCGGCCCGGAACACCGCCAGGATGGCCGGCAGGGGGATGGAGTTCAGATAGTCGCCGAAGCGGATCGAGGAGATGTTGTCGAGGCTGACCTCGACGTTGTCCGAGGTGAAGTTGCGCAGGCTGGTCGTCATCAACCGCACCAGGCGGTCGAAGACGATCTCGAGCATCGGCAGGCGCTCGTAGGAGACCAGGGCCGAGTTGATGATGGCCCGGATGCCGGTGCGTTCGGAGCCGTCCTCGTCGCCGAGGTCGAAGCCCAGCAGGCTGTCGATCTCGTCCTGGTTCAGAACCCGTTCCGACACCGCCGCCGGCTCGGCCTCGGCGAGCGGGTCCGCCTCTTCCAGCGGGTCAGGGCTCTCGGCGAAAGCGGCGTCGGTCATGCCTACTGCACCAGCATTTCTTCGATCAGCACGGCGTCGACCTTGCCCGGGGCGGCGATCAGATTGACGCGGCGCAGGATTTCGGCGCGCAGCTGGAAGCTGCCGGCCGATCCGGCCAGGTCCTCGGGCCGCAGTTCGCGCAGGAAGCTCTGGAACATGTCCTGCATCCGCGGCATCTCGGACTGCAGGTGCGCGGCCAGCGCCGCGTCGTGCATCTCCAGCGTCAGCTTCAGCTTCAGATAGGTGGGCCGGCCGTCGGCGGCCTGGATGTTCACCACCATGTCCGGCAGGGTGTAGAAGGTGACGCCGTCAGGCCCCTCGCTGATGACGCCGAGGGCCGGATTGGCCTCGCCGCCGGCGGCGGGACCGTGGCCCCCCCCGCCCTTCTTCTCGGCCGGGGCGTGTCCGCCCTTCTTCTCGGCCCCGTGATCGCCGCCCTCGGCCGCCTCGGCCTTGGGCTGCATCAGGAAGAAGGCGGCGCCCCCGCCCCCGCCCAGCACCACGAGGGCGGCGGGTATGATGATGAACAGCAGGGGCAGCTTCTTTTTCTTCGGCGTGGCGTCGGCCTCGCCTTCGCCCTCGGGCGCGGCAGGGTCGGCGACCGCCGGCAGGGCGGCGTCGTCGCCGGTCGCCGCGTCCTTCTTCTTGCCGAACTTGAACATGCCACGCGCCCCGAGAATCTCTCGGTCCATACGAGACGTTTTTGGTTAACGAGGCGCTAAGAACCGGCAAAACCTGCCGGGCGCCGGGACGGGCCTTGCGGCTGAAACGCCCGCCCTGACTGGGTTAACCCTCCTGGCACGAGCGTTGCGAAGGACCGGGGCGAAAGGAGCCGCCCGTGGAAAACGCCGCCTATGTCGGACTGTCACGCCAGATGACGCTGCGCCGCGAGCTCGACATCGTGGCCAACAACATCGCCAACGCCGACACGACCGGCTTCAAGGTCGAGCAGCTGCTGCTCGGCAAGGAGGTCGGCGAGCGGGCCCGCAACGCCTTCGTCCGCCCCGGCGTCAGCTTCGTGATGGACAACGGCGTCGGCCGCGATTTCGGCCAGGGCGCGTTGGAACAGACCGGCCGCACCCTGGATTTCGCCATCGAGGGCGAAGGCGCCTTCTTCGCCCTGCGCGACGGGGCCGGCGACGCCTACACCCGCGACGGGGCCTTCACCCTCGATCCCGAGGGCCGGCTGACCACCCAGGGCGGCGCGGCCGTCCAGGGCGAGGGCGGCGACATCATCCTCGATCCGGCGCTGGGCCAGACCGCCGTCGCCGCGGACGGCACGATCAGCCAGAACGGCCAGTTGGTCGGCCGGCTCAGCGTGGTGCGCTTCGACACCCTCGCCGTGCTCGAAAAGGGCGGCGACGGCCTCTACCGGAACGCTTCGAACGCCGCCCCCCAGGCCGCCAATGACGTCCAGGTGCGTCAGGCCATGCTGGAGGGCTCCAACGTCAATCCGATCCTCGAGATCACCAATCTGATCGAGATCCAGCGCGCCTACGAGAGCGTGACCCGGATGATCGAAAACACCAATGACCTGTCCCGTCGCGCCGTCGAGCGCCTCGGCCGGGCCGCGTAAGGAGAACGGGACATGAGAGCGCTCAGAACCGCCGCCTCGGGCATGGCCGCCCAGCAGCTGAACGTGGAGGTCATCTCCAACAACATCGCCAACATGAACACGGTCGGCTTCAAGCGTCAGCGGGCCGAGTTCCAGGATCTGCTGTACCAGAACGTCGAGCGGATGGGCGCGCAGTCGTCCAGCCAGGGCACGGTCGTCCCGACCGGCATCCAGATCGGCGCGGGCGTCAAGGCCGGCTCGGTCTACCGGGTCACCGAGCAGGGCAGTCCGTCGCAGACCGGCAACCGCTTCGACGTCGCCGTCGACGGACGCGGCTATTTCCAGATCCTGATGCCGTCGGGCGAGACCGCCTTCACCCGCGCCGGCAACTTCTCCCTCAACGGCGAGGGCCAGCTGGTCACCGACGACGGCTATGCGGTGCAGCCGAACATCTCGATCCCGCAGGACGCCATCGACGTCACCATCTCCAAGTCGGGCCAGGTGCAGGTCATCACCCAGGGCGCGACCGAGCCCCAGGTGGTCGGCCAGATCGAACTGGCCACCTTCTTCAACGAGGCCGGCCTTGAAGCCATCGGCGACAACCTGCTGCTGGAGACGGCGGCCTCGGGCCCGGCCAATGTCGGCGCGCCGGGCGAGGTCGGCTTCGGCGATCTGCTGCAGGGCTATACCGAAGCCTCCAACGTCGACGCCGTGGCCGAGATCAGCGCCCTGATCATCGCCCAGCGGGCCTATGAGATGAACTCGAAGGTCATCACCACCGCCGACCAGATGCTGTCGGTCAGCGCGCAGGTGAAATCGTGAGGGCCCTGATCGTCGCCGCGGCGGCCATGCTGCTGGCGGGG
>NZ_JAVHLH010000264.1 GCF_031082345.1 Brevundimonas sp.
CGCTGATCCGCGATTGCTGAAAGACTTCTGACGGGGGCTCGCGATCGCGGGCCCCCGTTTTCTATGGGTGGATGGTCTCGCCGTGCTGGGTGTAGTCGAGGCCCTCGATCTCCTCCTCCTTCGCCACCCGCAGGCCGGTGGTGAATTTGCACACCATCAGGATCAGGAAGGTCCCGACGGCGCTCCAGGCGACGACGGCGAGCAGGCCGACCGTCTGCTTCAGCAGGCTGGCGTCGGCGCCGGCGGGATTGATCGCGGCGGTGGCGAAGACGCCGGTCAGCAGGGCGCCGACGACGCCACCGACGCCGTGGAGGCCGAAGGCGTCGAGGCTGTCGTCGTATTTCAGAGCCCGCTTGAGCCAGACGGCGCCGGCGTAGCACGCCGGCCCGGACACCAGGCCGATGACGAAGGCCCCCTTCGGATCGACGAGGCCGGCGGCGGGGGTGATCCCCACCAGGCCGGCGACGAGGCCGGACAGCAGGCCCAGCAGGGTCGGGCGTTTGTGGTCGATCCACTCGACGGCGGTCCAGCCGATGGCGGCGGCCGCGGCGGCCAGCAGGGTGTTGAAGGCGGCGACGGCGGCGATCCCGTCCGCCGCCCAGGCCGAGCCGGCGTTGAAGCCCAGCCAGCCGACCAGCAGAAGGCCGGCGCCGATGGCGGTGAAGGCGAGGTTGTGCGGGGCCATGTTGTCGCGACCGAAGCCGTGGCGCGGCCCCAGCACCAGGGCGGCCACCAGACCGGCCACCCCGGCGTTGACGTGCACCACGGCGCCGCCGGCGAAGTCGAGGACGCCGAGCGAGCCGATCCAGCCGCCGCCCCAGACCTGGTGGCAGATCGGGGCATAGACCAGCAGGTGCCAGAGGAAGAAGAACAGGACGGAGGCCGAGAATTTGATCCGCTCGGCGAAGGCCCCGGCGATCAGGGCGGGGGTGATGACGGCGAAAGTCAGCTGGTAGGCGATCCACAGGAACTCGGGCAGGCCGGGCGCGAGGCTGTGGGCCGTGGACGGGGTGACGCCATTGAGGAAGGCCGCCTGCAAGCCCCCGACGAAGCCGTTGGTCGCCGCCCCGCTGGCGCCGAACGACAGGCTGTAGCCGACGGCGAACCACAGCACGGTGACGATGGCGAAGGCGGCGGTGGAGTGGGCGAGGGTGGCGATGACGTTCTTGCGTCGGACCATGCCGCCGTAGAACAGCGCCAGACCCGGCAGGGTCATCATCAGGACCAGGGCGGTCGAGGTCAGGATCCAGGCCGAGGAGGCCTCGTTCAGCGCCAGCGGGGCCTGGTGGGCCAGCAGGGGCGCCGCGGCGGGAGCGGCGACGGCGGGCCCGGCGGCCAGCCCCGCGACGACGAGGGCGAGCGGGGCGGCGAGGAGTCGGTTCATGCGGCGTCCGGGCTGTGGAGCTTCAAGGTCTCGGCCCGAATCCGCGTTCGACGCCGCGGATAGGGATAGGACTATATTGCGCTGCAACAGGCAAATGATTTCGCGTGCAGCGCAGCAGGGCGCGGTCAAGCTGCGCGAGAGGGAGAGCAGCGCGACGATCCGGCACGAAATTGCCGCGTGGCTTCGCAGGGGCGAAGGGGTGGCGGGGCCCCTGCGGCGTTCCGTCGAAATTCCGCGCTTGCCAAGCCCCCGCCCGGCGCCGCCACTATGGCGTGCGCCGCCGCGCGCCGTCTCTTCAAGGGGGTTATCTCATGCGCACCAAACGTCTCGCCTTGCTCGCGGGGGCGGCCTCGGCCGTTCTGCTGGCCACCGCCGCCCAGGCCCAGACCCAGGCTATTGAGGTCGCCGCGGCGCCGGCGGCCGCCACCGCGCCGCAGTCGCGCGAGCAGCTGGCGCCGCTGCCGGACGTCGACATCCCCTTCACCAAATTCACCCTCGACAACGGCCTGACCGTGATCGTCCACGAGGACCACAAGGCCCCGATCGTGGCGGTCAACATCTGGTACCACGTGGGGTCGAAGAACGAGCCCGAGGGCCGCTCCGGCTTCGCCCACCTGTTCGAGCACCTGATGTTCAACGGGTCGGAGAACTACAACACCGACTTCTTCAAGGGCACGGAGCTGCTGGGCGCGACCGACCAGAACGGCACCACCAACAGCGACCGCACCAACTATTTCCAGAACGTCCCGACCTCGGCCCTGGACTCGATCCTGTGGCTGGAGAGCGACCGGATGGGCCACCTGCTGGGCGCCATCGACCAGGCGCGGCTGGATGAGCAGCGCGGCGTGGTCCAGAACGAGAAGCGCCAGGGCGAGAACCAGCCCTATGGCCGGGTGTGGAACGCGATCAACGCCGCCACCTATCCGAACGACCACCCGTACGGCCACACGGTGATCGGCTCGATGGACGATCTGAACGCGGCCGACCTGCCGACGGTGCAGCAATGGTTCCGCGACTATTACGGCGCCGCCAACGCCACCATCGTCCTGGCCGGGGACATCACCCCCGAACAGGCCCGCGAGAAGGTGCAGCGCTATTTCGGCGACATCCCTCCCGGACCGCCCGTGACCCAGCCGGCCCAGATGATCGCGAAGATGACCGGCGAGCAGCGCGAGGTCATGTACGACCGCGTCGGTCAGCCCCGCCTGTACAAGGTCTGGAACACCCCGCCGGCGGGCTCGGCCGAGTCCGACCACCTCGGCATGCTGGCCCAGGTGCTGAGTTCGGGGCGCAACTCGCGCCTCTACAAGCGGCTGGTGTTCGACGACCAGATCGCCACCCAGGTCGCCGCCTTCAACTCGGAAAGCGAGATCGGCGGCCAGTTCCTGGTCATGGTCACCGCCAAACCCGGTCAGGACCTCGAGCGGATCGAGGCCATCGTCGACGAGGAGATGGCGCGGCTGCTGCGCGACGGGCCGACGGCGGCCGAGCTGGAGCGGGCGCGGACCAGCGTCGGCGCCGGCTTCGTGCGCGGGCTGGAACGGATCGGCGGCTTCGGCGGCAAGTCCGACATCCTCGCCGAGAGCCAAGTCTATCACGGCGATCCGGGCGCGTGGCGGGAGTCCTACCAGCGGATCGTCTCGGCGCGCCCCGACGACCTGACCCAGGCCGGCCGCGCCTGGCTGAGCGACGGCAGCTATTCGCTGGAGGTCCTGCCCTTCCCCGACTACGCCGCCCAGGCGACCGGGGTGGACCGCAGCCTGGGCGTCCCCACGCCCGGCGAGGCCCCGCAGGCGGTGTTCCCGACCATCGAACGGGCCGAGCTGTCCAACGGGCTGAAGGTCATGTTCGTGCGGCGCGAAAGCGTGCCCACGGTCAGCATGAACCTGATCCTCGACGCCGGGGCCGTGGTCGATCCGGACGCCAAGGCGGGCCTGGCCCAGCTGACGCCCTCGGTGATGACCAACGGCACCGACAACCTCGACGCGCTCGAGATCAGCGACCGGCTGCAGCTGCTGGGCGCCACCCTCGGCGCCGGCTCGGGCTCGAACTCGACCAGTGTGTCGATGACGGCCCTGTCGTCGCGGCTCGACCCCTCGCTGGACCTCTACGCCGACGTGATCCTGAACCCGGCCTTCCGGGCCGAGGATTTCGAGCGCGCCCGCACCCAGCAGGTCGCCGGCATCCAGCAGGCCGGCCGCAATCCCGGGGCCATCGCCCGCCGGGTGCTGAGCCGCGAGATGTACGGCCCCGCCAGCCCCTATGGCCGCCCGACCTCGGGCACCGAGGCCACGGTGGCCTCGCTGACCGCCGCCGATGCGGAGGCCTGGCACCAGACCTGGTTCCGTCCCGACAACGCCACCCTGGTGGTGGTCGGCGACACCACCCTGGCCGAGCTGACCTCGAAGCTGGAGCGGGCCTTCGCCGGCTGGCGCGCGCCGGCCTCGGCGATGCCGG